>NZ_JBFUJB010000012.1:0-238473 GCF_056401575.1 Rhodococcus sp. P4_E4
TCCGGACTTTCGTGGTCGTCGCTTCCACTCCGGACGCGGCCGCCAACAGTAGGTCGATACAGCGAGGGAGCGCTTCGTCCGGCATTCCCTTCGGTGGTGATTCGCAGAACGCCACGATCAACACGGCATGATCGAAGGAGCAGTCCCCGACATCGAACCGGGCCGCCACTGCGGGAAAAGGCCGCAGCGCTGCACCCAGGGCGGCGATCTTCTTCCCGTCCCGAACCTGCAGCATCGTGTTGGCCGCCAACCACGGACCGACGCCGCGGCTCGCGATCACCTGATCATCGGGCCGCAACGACAACTCGTCCACCACCGCCACACGCACAGCCTCGAGACGCAGAATCTCCGCACTCGCCTCGATAGCAGCGGTACGCAGCTCCGCAGCAGACAACTGCCACAGGCGTCCGCGCAACCCCACCGCAGAACCCGAAACCACGTCCGACAGATAGACACTCATTGAATCCCCCGATCCCCTACACAGAGAATACTCGAACATGCGTTCGAGTAAAGGGGTGCTTGCGGGCTCGCTCTAGGATCGCTGGATGTTCACGTTGACTACGGAACGCCTTGTTCTTCGAGATTTCACTGCCGCGGATGAAGATGCCGTCCATCAGTACGCGTCCGACCCTGCCGTCTGTAGATATGTTGATTGGGGGCCGAACACCCCCGCGGTGACCAGGGCATTCCTGGCTGACGCGGCATTCGAAGCTGCGCTCGTCGAACGTCGCACGTTCACCCTGGCCATCACGTCGAAGGCTGATGGAACGGTCATCGGTTCCGTAGCTGTGTGGGAAGTATCCGCCGCGCACCGGCGGGCAGAACTCGGTTTTGTCGTGAACCCGAAGTCCCAAGGACGAGGTTATGCATCCGAGGCAGGGAGCGCGGTCCTGGGACTCGCCTTCGCTCGCCTTGGAGCACAGCGCGTGCAGGCAACGTGTCGTCCGGAGAACTCGGCGTCGGCGTCGGTGCTCACCAAAATCGGAATGGTGGAGGAGGGGCGGATGAGGGCTCACATGGTGATCCGGGGGACCGCGGTGGATTCGCTGCTTTTTGCTGCAACACGATCTGCCGCCGTACAGCCATAGACCGCGTCAGCTCACTTTTCGTGACCTTCCCGGGCCCTGGTGCGATACTCGAACCATGTTCGAGGATGCCTTGCTCATCGACGCGGCCGGCCGGCCCACTATGCGGCATCACCAGGCCTTTTCTCGGGACTGGGATCGCATCAAGGAATGGTCCGACAACATCTACATGCCGTATACGGTCACGCCGATAGGAAGTCGGTTGAAGCCGGCTTCGGACATGTACTCGGCGGCGGTGGGCAAGATCGACGTCACCCGATTCTGCTACGGCATTCCGGTCTCTGTCGGTGAATGTTCTCCTGAGGCCGGAAACATTCTGGTTCTGACGACGATCAGAGGCAACGGCCGACATGCCCTTGGCCGGGGAGCTGCGGCAAATACTGCCGTGGGGGAGACTTTTGTCGCCGACTGTAGTCGGACCGACTATTTCGTCGAATTCGACGCGGATCATCTGCAGCTGAATCTCACTGTGCCGCATCAGCTTGTCGCCGACCACGCCCAGCAGTGGTACGGGGCGGTTCCCGACGATCGTCTGTGGCGGCACAAGTGCACCATCGGCGGCCGTGGCTCGAGTTGGCTCGCATTGATGGACTATGTCGTTCGCGCAATTGCAGAGTCACCTGACGCGATGTCGGGTGAAAGGCTGGGCGCCAGAGTTCAAGAACTCATCACGGCTCAGCTTCTCGACGAGTGGGCGACGCAGGCCGGGTTGCAACTCGGTGTCGACGTCGCCTCCGCCGAACCGGCCTATGTGCGATCGGCGGAGGAGTACATCGACACGTTTGCGCGCTCGGTGCCGACGGCGTCCGAGATCGCCGCTGCGGTGGGTGTCAGTGTCCGGGCGCTCACTGCGGGATTTCGACGGTACCGAGACACCACGCCGGGGCAACGATTGCGCGCGCGTCGGCTGGAGGGGGTACGCAGCGAACTGTTGCGTTCCGATGGGAGAACCGTCTCCGAAATCGCAAACGCCTGGGGCTACGTCAATCTGGGCATGTTTGCAGCCGCCTACCGGAAACGGTTCGGAGAGTTGCCTTCCGAGACTCGGAACCCACTCTGAGGACAGTTGTTTGAACGGTCATGACGATCGGTTTACGCACTCGATGAACTGCGATGATCCGTTGTTTCGTGTCGGAGCGTTCTGCAAGGATTGAAATCGAACGTGACAGCAATCCCACGAGCTAGGAGTACGTCATGGCAACTCGACTCAATCCGTACATCAGTTTCAACGGTAACGCGCGTGAAGCGTTGGAGTTCTACAAGGGCATTTTCGGTGGCACGCTGGCGCTGAGCACGTTCGGTGAATTCGGCAATCCCGGCGAAGGCGGGGACAAGATCATGCACGGAATGCTCGAAACCGATCAGGGATACACCCTGATGGGTGCTGACACTCCGCCCGGCATGCCGTACAACCCCGGCGACAACATCACAGTGAGCCTCAGCGGCGACGACGGCGATGTGCTGCGCGGGTACTGGGAGCAACTGTCGGGAACGGGTACGGTCAGCGTTCCGCTCGAGAAGCAGATGTGGGGCGACGAATTCGGCGCCTGTACAGACAAATTCGGCATTTCCTGGCTGGTGAATATCGGAGCGCCCCAGAGCTGACTCCAGACTCTGCCCGGTTCTGCCGAAACGAGACAGTTTTCCTGCCGTTTCGAGGCAGAGCCAGGTGTGTGATCGCCGTTACATTCTGTTCGACAAGACAAGTTGCAAGTCGGATGGAGAAATGCAGTGACGATCGAAGATATTGCGCGGAAGCCCCTTTCGAAGCAGCGCCTCGACGACGTGCTGGCGCGAGCAACTCAGGGGGCTGATCGCGTCCCGGGTGTTGTCGCGATGATCACGGATCGAGAAGGCAACATCTACGAGGGTGCTGCGGGTGAGCGGACTCTCGGTTCCGGCGTTCCGATGACCTTCGATACAACCTTTGCGCTCTTCTCCACCACCAAGGCGATCACCGGTACCGCTGTCTTGCAATGTGTGGAGGAGGGGTTGCTCGATCTCGATGCACCTGCAGCGACCTATGCTCCCGACATCGGTGAGCTGAAGGTCCTGGACGGTTTCGACGCCGGTGGAAACCCCGTTCTTCGGGAACCCAAGCGCGACATCACCACTCGCATGCTGCTCCTTCACACTGCAGGGTTCGGCTACGACTTCTTCAACGAGTCGTACAACCGGCTCTCGCAGGAACATGGGCAGCCCAGCGTGATCACGTGTAGCAAAGCGGCGCTCACGACACCGCTGCTCTTCGACCCGGGTGAGAAATGGGAGTACGGCACCAACATCGACTGGGCCGGACAGGTCGTCGAGTCGATTCGAGGTCAGCGACTCGGCGATGTCATGCGTGAGCGCATCTTCGAACCTCTCGAGATGGCCGATACGGCATTCACGATGAGCCCGTCGATGAAGGATCGACTTGCGCCGATCCATCAGCGTGATAGCGACGGAAGCCTCACTCCGCTCATCGGATTCGAGCTTCCGGCCGAACCCGAGGTGCACATGGGTGGTCACGGTTTGCACGGCACTGTCGGCGACTACATGAAGTTCATTCGTATGTGGCTCAACGACGGCGCGGGCACATCCGGTCGCGTGTTGTCGCCGGAGACGGTAGCTGCAGCCGTTCAGAACGGGCTCGAAGGCCAGCACGTGGGGTTGTTGCCCGGAGTTCTCCCGACGCTGTCCAACGATGCGGAATTCTTCCCCGGTGTACCCAAGGGATGGGCATACTCCTTCATGACAAATGAAGAGGTGGCACCCACCGGTAGGCCGGCCGGATCGCTGGCTTGGGCGGGTCTTGCCAACCTCTATTACTGGATCGACCGGCAGACCGGCGTCGGCGGGTTCTGGGCAACGCAGATTCTGCCGTTCGCGGACGCTGGATCCATCAACGGATACCTGGAATTCGAGACCGCCGTTTACCAGTGATCGGCTGGATTCCCGCTGTCCGGGATCGACTGTTTCTTTCGGGCGGGTTCGGAGTACGCATGCAGTACAGCGCACGCTTGCATACGACGAACTAGGAGACGGCATGAACAGCCTCGAAGGCAGCTTCGAAGGAAAAGTTGCACTGATCACCGGCGCCGCGCGCGGTCAGGGGCGCGCCCACGCTGTCGCATTCGCGGAGCGTGGCGCGGACATCGTGATCTGCGACCGGTGCGAGAACAGTGATGTCGTCGCCTACCCCCTCGCAAACGAGGAGGATCTGAAGGAAACCGTTCGTTTGGTGGAAGCCACCGGTCGTCGGTGCATTGCCGTCAAGGCAGACACTGCTGATCGCGAAGCAATGGACGCGCTCGTTGCCCGCGCTGAAGCCGAGTTCGGCCGTGTCGACATCGCCGTCGCGAATGCCGGTGTGTCCGTGCCCGCTCCGATCACGTCGATGACGTCGGCACAGTGGAACGAAGTCATCTCGTCGAACCTGACCGGTGTGTTCAACACCGTTGCGGCCGTGTCAGGTGGAATGGCGGAACGTGGTTACGGTCGCATCATCACGATTTCCTCGATGATGGGTCGATCCGGTGGCACCCAGATGGCGGCGTACGGCGCCTCCAAATGGGGCGTCATCGGTTTGACGAAGAGTGTGTCGCTCGAACTGGCCAACTCGGGTGTGACCGTGAATGCTATTGCGCCGGGAAACATCTCGACGCCGATGATTCACAACGACATGATGTACGCAATGATGCGGCCTGACCTCGAATCGCCGACGGCAGACGACGTCGAACCCGTGTACGCGACTCTGCATGCGCAGCCGGTCGGTTGGCTGGATCCCTTCGAGATCACGCGAGTAGTCCTGTTCCTCGCCGCCGACGCGAGTGCCCACATGAGTGGCATCGTGGTTCCTGTCGACGCCGGAGTAGCCGCTCGCTCGAACGCTTGACGGACAAGACTGTTCGCGCGAAAGCGCGGACCGGGTGGGTCGTCGGCGTCCTGAGTCTGAGCGGTGTGGTGGTCGCGCTGCAACAGACCTTGGTGGTGCCGGTCCTGCCTGCGTTCGCGACGGCATCGGGAGTATCGTCGTCCACCGCTTCCTGGCTGGTGACCTCGACGTTGCTGACCGGTGCCGTCGCAACCCCTCTCATCGGCAGACTCGCCGACATGTTCGGCAAGCGCGCGATGATGCTCGTCTGTCTTGCCGTGATGATCGTCGGCTGCATGGTTGCTGCGCTCAGCCAGAGTTTCTGGTTACTGATCCTCGGGCGCTCGTTGCAGGGGTTCGCGACGGCACTTCTGCCCGTCGGAATCAGTATCATGCGCGATGTCCTTCCTCCGGAAAAGCTCAGTGGTGCAGTAGCTCTCATGAGTGCGACGTTGGGGATCGGTGGCATGTTCGGTATGCCGATGGCTGGGGTGATCTCGGCGCACTGGGGACTACCCGCGCTTTTCTGGGTCACCGGTGGATTTGGGGTAGTACTGATAGTCGTCTTGCCGCTGGTGGTGCCGGAATCGGTGGTGAAGAGTCGCGGACGCTTCGACTTTCTGGGGGCCACGGTCCTCACACTCGCTATGACTGCACTGCTGCTGGCCGTTTCGAAAGGAACCGAATGGGGCTGGGCAAGCCCCGAGGTTCTTGTTCTGGTCGCGTCCGGCGTGGTCTTGCTCTGTGGATGGATTCCGTGGGAACTGCACACGCCGGCACCACTGGTCGATCTGCGGACTTCCCTTCGCGCTCCGATTCTGGTTTCGAACGTCTGCGCAGTATTACTCGGTTTTGCCATGTTCATCAGCGCGTTGGCGGCAACGCAGGAACTTCAGTTGCCCCTGGCGTCGGCGGACGGTCTCGGACTCTCGGCTGCCGAAGCCGGACTGGCGATGATGCCGGGCGGAGTCCTGATGATCGGATTGGCGCCGGTGTCGTCGAAAGTGACGAGGCGATGGGGAGCGAAGGCTACGTTGGCGTCGGGTGCGATCGTCATTGCAATCGGATATGTCTTGCGTGTGCTGTTGGCGCCGACGTTGGTCAATATCGTGATCGGCGCTGCCGTGGTATCGGCCGGTGTGGCATTTTCCCTGGCAGCCATGCCGACTCTGATCACCGAATCTGCGCCGATCCATCAGACTGCCTCGGCCAACGGATTCAACAGCCTGCTCCGTTCGGTCGGTACCTCCACCGGAAGCGCCGTTGCGGCAGCGGTATTGGCCAGTTCAACGGTGGTGATCGGTGCGAGCGCTGTGCCGACCCTGCATTCGTTCGCGGTTTTGTACTGGATCGGAGCGGGCGTATCAGCACTGGCCGCCGCGGTGACGTTGGCAGTGAAGGTGGAGCGGACGGGGGCGGTATCGCTGCCCGAGTTACCAATTGCAGCCGAAACCGATGGCGCAACGAAGATCGGGTGAGTCGACGGACTGACCCGATCTTCGTCGTCACCGTTATCTTCGACTGGAATCAACCAGGTACCCGAGACCGGGAGATCCTAGGTGATCCTGGGAGGTGATGTTTCTGGCAATCCGGGGGGTGGTGGTCTGTTCTGTGGTGCAGCGTTTCGGACTGTTGCGTGAAAAATCCTGGAATGTGTCGGCCTCCTGGGTCACACTGGGGAACGGACTACCGACGGATTACCGATGCGGGAGGGCTCATGACCGAAGCGATTGTGGCCGAGGGGCTGGTCAAGAAGTACGGCGACGTCACGGCATTGGACGGCATCGACCTGGAAGTGCGCGAGGGTTCGGTGATGGCCCTGTTGGGCCCCAACGGCGCCGGAAAAACCACTGCGGTAAGGATATTCACGACGCTGCTCATTCCGGACGGTGGACGCGCCAAGGTTGCCGGGCTGGACGTGGTCGAGGATGCGCGGGCGTTGCGATCCAAGATCGGTGCTTCGGGTCAGTATGCCGCGGTCGACGAGTACCTGACGGGCTATGAGAACTTGGACATGGTCGGGAGGCTGTATCACCTCGGCGCCCGAAGCAGTAAGGCCCGAGCGCGTGAATTGCTCGAGCAGTTCGATCTCGTCGAGGCTGGAGATCGGCCGGTCAAGGGCTATTCCGGAGGAATGCGGCGACGTCTCGATCTCGCCGGCGCATTGGTTGCTCGGCCGCAGGTGTTGTTTCTGGACGAGCCGACCACCGGCCTCGATCCTCGTGCGCGACTCGGCCTCTGGGATGTCATCGAAGGGTTGGTGGCGCAGGGGACAACACTGTTGCTCACGACGCAATACATGGAGGAAGCCGAGAGGTTGGCCGACCAGATCGCCGTCATCGACCGCGGCTCGGTCATCGCGCGCGGTACTGCAGATCAGCTGAAGGCTCGGGTCGGGGGTGAGCGCATCGAACTGAGTGTGCACGAGGTCGAGCATCTCGACATCGTCCGCGAGGAATTGCGCTCGCTTGCCGTGGGGGACATTCAGGTTCAAGAGAATGTCCGTCGCGTCACCGTTCCTGTCGACGACGGCACCGATGCGTTGGTCGCAGCGCTGAATCTCCTGTCGGCACGAGGCATCCGGGTGTTCGACGTCGGTCTGCGCCGGCCCACTCTCGACGATGTCTTTCTCACACTGACCGGGCACCAGGCTGAACTGGAGGATCAGAAATGACCGTGCAGATGGCGCTCGAAGACGGTTTGACCATCGCCAGGCGAAACTTGATCAAGATCAAACGCGTTCCGGATCTGCTGGTGTTCACCACTTTGTCGCCGATCATGTTCGTGCTCTTGTTCGCATACGTGTTCGGCAGCGCGATCTCCGTCCCGGGCACGTCGTATCGAGAGTTCCTGATCGCCGGAATCTTCACGCAGACGGTCATATTCGGTGCAACCTGGACTGGTTTGGGGATGGTCGAAGACATTCAGAAAGGAATCATCGACAGATTTCGATCGCTGCCCATGGCCCCGTCTGCCGTGCTGACCGGCCGAACATCGAGTGACGTGTTGATCAACGTCATCAGCTTGGTGGTCATGTCGTTGACCGGTCTTCTGGTGGGGTGGCGCATCCATTCCAGCTTCCTCGAGGCGGTGGCCGGGTATGCGCTGCTTCTGTTCTTCGCGTACGCATTGTCATGGGTCATGGCTGTTGTCGGGCTTTGGATCCGCACGCCGGAAGTGTTCAACAACGCGAGTTTCATCGTCATCTTTCCGCTGTCGTTCATCGCGAACACTTTTGTCGAGACCACCAATCTTCCCGGCCCGCTCAAAGTGATCGCCGAATGGAATCCGGTGTCGGCGGTGACTCAGGCGGTGCGTGAATTGTTCGGCAATACCAATCCTGCGATGACGGTTCCGGATGCGTGGCCACTGCAGAATCCGGTCATCGCGTCGCTGTTGTGGACTTTCGGTTTGCTGATCGTCTTCGTGCCGTTCGCTATTCGTCGGTATCAGAAGGCAGTCAGCCGCTGACCTGGTGATTCCGGCCGGTAGGGTGGGTATGTGCCGGAGCCCGAACGCATCGACAAACGCAGCCTGAGATACGCCGGGCGACGTGAGGAGTTGCTCGACGCGCTGACCCGCTATGTCATCGACAACGGTGTCGGGGAACTGACGGTGAGGCAGCTCGCCAAGGCCGTAGGTGTGTCGCATGCGTCGTTGCTCAACCATTTCGAGAGCAAGGAGAACCTGCTCTCCGAGGTCATCGAGAACATGCGTGGTGAGTCCATTCCGATTGCGGTTCCGATGAAACCGGGGGTCGATCCGGCGACAGTGCTGACCGCGTGGTGGACCGAACGTACGACGCCGGAGGTCCTGCCGCGGTTCCGAGTGATGGTCGAGATTTACGCCCTCGCGCTCGGCGACCGCGAACGCTACGGACGGTTCCTGGACCGTTTTGTAGGCGATTGGATCGAGGCACTGGAAGCCGGTCTACGACAAGCGGGTTGCCCCGAGGACGATGTTGCCTCTGTCGCTACTCTGTTGCTCTCGCAAATGCGGGGTCTGTCGATGGATCTTCTGGCCACTGGGGACCGGGCCCGCGTCGATCGTGCGTTCGGGCTTTTTGTCGACGGCTTTGCCGCCCGCGCTCGGGAGTGGTCCACGCCAGGATCCGATCGCCTTCAACACTGACCGATCACCACGGTCGACGCGGTCTCACTGTAGGTTGCCACTCGAGTGAGAAACCCTCCTCGAGTGAATGTTTCAACAGTCATTTCGACCTGCTCCGTACTCGTCTCGACGAGAAGACAGCCACCCGGTCGTAGCCACGGCGCAGCGTCCGCGATGATGCGTCGCTGCAGGTCCAGTCCGTCGGTGCCGCCGTCCAACGAGACCAGCGGTTCGTGAAGACGGGCTTCGGGCGGCATCAGCCTGATCGAATCGGTGGGGACGTAAGGTGCATTGGCAACGACGACATCCACGCGACCGAGTAATTCCGTTGGTAGTGGTTCGAAGAGATCGCCTTCGAGTACGCGCTCGGGCGGTGTGATGTTTCGGCGAGCGCACCGCACCGCGGCTGGTTCCACATCTACCGCGTACAAATCGACGGCATCGAGCGTCGACTGCAGGACGGTACCGACAGCTCCTGAGCCACAACACATGTCGACGACGACGCTTCCCGAGACGACGAGTGAGCAGGCCTGCCGGGCGAGGAACTCGGTGCGCCGGCGTGGGACGAAGACTCCAGAGTCGATGTGAATACGCAAGCCGCAGAACTCGACCCATCCGAGGACAGGTTCGAGTGGTTCGCCGGCAACTCGTCGGTCGACCATCGCGTCGAGTTCATCGAGAGAGCGTGCGGTGTGAAGAAGTAGGCGAGCCTCGTCTTCGGCGAATACGCAACCTGCTGCTCGGAGAATCGCGGCCACCGACTTCTGCTGCGAAGCAGGGAAGGTCGGGAGATCAGGTGCTGACATGAGAGAGCCTTTCGGCCTCCTGATCTCGCTGGGACCTGCACGTATCGAACACCGCCACCCTACCCGAGCAGGCGTGTCACGACGGTAGATGCGGAATGGGAATCTAGGTTGACCAATTGGTAAGGCTGTTCTATGGTCTGAACTCGATCGGCTGATGTGGGGCCGATCACCACAGATGCACCGTCACCGCAATCGTAGGAGAAGTACGTGAGTAAGCGACTGGGTAGGACGCTCGTCGGGCTGAGTGCGAGTGCTTTGGTGGCGTTGACAGTTGCGGCGCCGGCCGGAGCGGAACCGAATGATGCTCCGGGTGCTGTCGTGAGTCGGGAGTTACTCGGTCCCGATCGGGTGATCCCGGGTGCCGTGAGCGCAACAAAGGTGACGTACTGGTCGACGGGCCCGAAGGACGCGCCGATGACGAGCACCGGTGTGGTGTATCGCCCAGAGGGAGCTCCGCCCGAGGGTGGTTGGCCGGTCATCTCCTATGCGCACGGAACGGTGGGTGTGGCGGATCAGTGTGCGCCGAGCAGCAGTGTTCCGCTCGAACGGACCGCGACGCATCTGGGTCACTGGCTGGAGCAGGGATACGCGGTGGTGACGACCGACTACGTGGGGCTCGGAACACCTGGTGTTCACCCGTATCTCGACGGTCGTTCCGCTGCACACAGCGTTGTGGACATGGTGCGCGCCGCTCGTGCGGTCGACGACGACCTGTCGAGCGAATGGGTTGCGATGGGACAGTCGCAGGGCGGGCAGGCGACTATGTTCACCGCTTCGCTTGCCACTGATTACGCGCCGGAGCTGGACTACCGCGGCGCTGTCGCCACTGGTGTCCCCTCGAACATCGAAAATCTTCTACCGCTCGGTGGTCCGGCTTTCCCGGCGCTTCCGCTCAAGGGTACGACGGTCTACATCGCGAACGTTCTTGACGGACTGCGTGCTTCGCGGCCGGACATCGACATCGACTCGTATCTGACCCCGCTCGGCAAGACCATCCTCGACGACGTCGAGAACAACATGTGCTACACCGAGGCGCGCACGAAGTACGGAACCGTCACACTCGGGCAGGTGCTGACAAAGTCGCTGGACAATCCAGTATTCACGGAGGCTGCGCGTGAACTGCTCACTGTGCCGACCGCAGGATACGACCGCCCGTTCTTCATTGGTCAGGGGTTGTCGGACATCGATGTTCCGGCTCCGCTGACACTGAAGTTCGCGGCTGACCTCGCTGCCAACGGTGTGGATTTTGCATTCCATACCTATCCCACTGATCATCTGGGAACCGTCCCGGCTTCGGTTCCAGACAGCACTCCCTTTGTTGCGGCGCTGTTCTCTGGTCGACAACCCTGTACCGGAAGCCTCTGCTGACCGAAGTCTTTCAGATGACCCCCACTCCGCGAAGGTAGATGTCGATCGGGATCCGAAGTTGCCGAACGGTTTCGCTGGAGTGAGGGTCCCGGCTACGTGATCCCAGGCAATAGTCGAAGATCAAGCCCTCCAGCAGGCTCAGGAAATTTGCGGCAGAGACATCAGGGTCGCCAACACCAGCGGTTTCGAAGACGGGTCTTGCCTTCTCCGGCGAAAACAGACTGCCTTCGAGGAGTTGGTGCAATGCCGAATCTCGGGGAGATTCCACGAGTAGTGCATAGCGCGCGATCAATTCGTGTCTGCGGTGCGAGAGAAGATCGTCGAGATACTCGGCCGTCAGGGCAGCAGGATCGCTGGGCCTCTCGCGGAGTTCGCCGAAAGTCGAACGTGACCGGTGCACGATGTGCAATGCGGTTGCTTCGAGAAGTGCCTCGCGAGTGCGGAAATAGTACGACGTCGAACCGGCAGGAAGTTCCAGGGACTGATCAATCGCCCGATGGGTGAGTGCACGCGGGCCCTGCTCGGCGATGATCGTGACGGCGGATGCCGCAATGAGGGCTCTGCGATCGGGCTTCATGTCGTTCCTTGCTGTCGATGTTGCATGCTGCCGGAGTTGCATGCTGCAGATGGTGCGTCGTGAGGGTCACATTGACTCGATTTGCCTTCGGTCACTAGCCTCGACTCTACAGATGTAGAGGAGCCTCATGTTACTGGACGAAGAGCAGTTGGCGGCACGTGAAGCTCTCGATGCCCTGCGAGCCCGGATATCCGGCGGTGAGGTCGGCGGAGGGATCTACCTCTGGGGTAGCGTCGGCCGCGGCAAGACGATGCTCATGGACGAGTTCTACGAGAGCATCCGAGTCGGCAAGCGGCGCATTCACTTTCATCGGTTCTTTGCAGATCTGCACTCTCGGGCGCACGAACTCGGGTCGATGGGCGCGGCACTGGACCACGTCGTCGACGGAATCCGCGTGCTCTGTTTCGACGAGTTCCACATCGACGACGTCGCCGACGCCATGTTCATGGCAAGGGTTCTCGACACAATCGTCGCGAAAGGCGTGACTGTTGTTGTCACGTCGAATGTCCCGCCGACCGATCTTCTTCCGAATCCGCTTTTTCACGAGCAGTTCGTTCCGTCGATCGAGTTGATCGAGCGGACTCTCGAGGTGATCGAATTGGGTGGCTCCGTCGACTATCGGACGGCGGGTCAGCCAGGTGCCGGGGACTACCGTTTTGCGACAGGGGAATTCCTCGTCGTCCAGGGAATCACGTGGCCTTCGGGCGAAAGTGTCGAATTGACGATAGGCACACGCACATTGGAGTGCTCGGCGATTCGAGACGGTGTTGTCTGGTTCGACTTCGAGGTGCTGTGCGCTGGCTCGACCTCGGCTGCCGACTATCTCGAGCTCGCCTCCCGCTTCGACGACTGGGTGATCTTCGGAGTACCGGTGCTCGCCGAAGCTTCGGAATTTGCCCTTCGCCGTTTCGGAAATGTCGTCGATGTTCTCTACGACGTCGATGCGCGACTGACGGTGTATGCCGCTGCCGGTGTGGAGGACGTTGCGGGCAGTCTTCGGAACATTCCCGGATTGGCGCGCCTCTACAGTCGTCTGTCGTTGCTCGCGAGGACGGAGATGGACAGCGTCAACGGGGACGGACAGCGTCAGTTGAGGAGTAGCGTCAATTCCAGGTGAGGCCGCCGGTCGCGGCGCTGGGCGTGAGCCCGAACATGCTGTGGCAGATACGGTTGAGATGGGCGCTGTCGGTGAAACCGGCCTCGTGTGCACTGGTTGTCAGGGTTGCGCCACTGCTCATCACTTCCATGGCACGTCGTAACCGTAACCAGCGGATGTAGGTCGAAAAGCTCATCTGCAGTTGATCGTTGAAGATTCTTCCCAGCCGTCCGGGCGAGATGGAGACCAGGGCGGCGATGTCCGTCAGTGTGACCTGCCCCGAGATTCTCTCGGGAAGTAGCGTCAGGGCATGCTCGAGGGCCGGGTGAAGAGCGCGCAGGCTCGACGCCTTTTCGCGTTCGGATAGTGAATCGATCAGCCTCGCTGCGTATTCCAGATCCGAATCAGCGCCGCGGTCCGTCATCGCTACTGCGGTCTGCCCACGGTCCGACCAGTCGGCCACACCACCGCGGCCCGGCTCCGGTGGCCTGATGCGCAGACCCATCCCGGTGGTGGAGTCAACGTAGATCGCCCGTCCCCACGCACCCTCGGAGGCGGACAACGCGTGGACCGCCCCGGATGGAATGACCACGGACCGCACGACTTCACTGTGGCCGTCCCCGTCCGTGACCGTGACGTCCCCGTCGTCGATGATCATGATCTGAACAGCGGCGTGCGAATGCATGTGCGCGGATCCCACTGCGCCGGTGAACATGAGAATTCCGGGCTGCATGTGGACGGCGCCGGACCAGGTCATGTCGGAAATCATAGTGACGACCCTGACAGAGCTCGGGGTCCGGTCATCCTCCGGTAGGACCGAGCTCAGTCCGAAGATCGTGCGCTGGGCCGATGTGTTCGCGAGGGGTTCACGAGAAGGTGGAATCATGAACAACGCACAAGCACCCGCAGTCCTGTCGGTCCACGCGCTGGGCAAGTCGTACGGCGACGTTCCGGTGCTCCGAGGTGTATCGCTGGAAGTGCGCGCCGGTACTGCCACGGCCATCATGGGTCCTTCAGGATCGGGGAAGTCGACACTGCTGCATTGCATGTCAGGAATCGTCAAGCCCGACTCGGGAGCAATCTTGCTGAGCGGCCGGCATATCGAGAACCTCGGTGAGAACGACCGCAGCCGGCTCCGACGGGAGTCGTACGGGTTCGTTTTTCAATCGGGCCAACTGTTGCCGGAGCTTCCGGCGATCGAGAATGTCGCGCTGCCTCTCGTACTCAACGGGTTGTCCATCGCAGAAGCCAAGCGGACGGCGCACGGCTTCTTCGCGCCCTTGGGGCTGGATGGGCTGCAGGATCGTCGCCCGGGTCAGATGTCGGGTGGGCAGTCGCAACGTGTCGCGATTGCGCGAGCGTTGGTAACCAAACCCGCAGTTCTCTTCGCAGACGAGCCGACCGGTGCCCTCGACGCGCGGACGAGTTGGGAAGTGATGAGGGTGTTGCGTGATTCGGCTCAACAGATCGGTTCTGCGTTGGTCGTCGTCACTCACGATGCGGAAGTCGCTCGGTGGTGTGATCGCACGATGATGATGCAGGCCGGTTCGCTCGTCGGGACACAGGTGGCGGCATGAAGGCCACAGCACGCGTTGCATTGATGACGGTGCGCGGTGAAGGGCGAAAGGCCTTGAGTACCTTCGCGCTCCCAGTGTCCGCATTTGCCGCCTCGACGACGTTGTTGCTGACGGTGCTCGGCGGCTACGGTGCATTCGCGGGCAGATCGAGCGAACCCGAAGCCGAGGCGTACCTAGCGCTCGCAGGGGTTGCTTCGGTGTTGATGATCGTTCCAGCCGTCACTCTCGGTCTGGCGGCGGCCCGCTTGGGCGCGCGCCGTCGCGACGAACGACTCGCCTCGCTGCGACTCATCGGATCCACCCCTCGCCAGATCGTTGCGCTGTGCGCTGCGGAATCGGGTATCCAGGGCTTGGCCGGTGCGTTGATCGGTGTGGTGGGATACCTCCTCGCGTTGCCGCTCGTAGCTCTCTTGAGATTTCAAGGTCGGACATTCGAGTGGAGTGAGCTTTGGGTAGGCGCACTTCCGCTGGTGGGCATCGTATTCGGAATGACCATCCTGGCTGCTTTGACGTCGATGCTCGGGATGCGCCAGGTGTTCGTGAGCCCGTTGGGCGTCACGGCGGGCAATCCCAGCGCCGCACCGAAGATGATCTTCGCTGTGGCTGGGGTGGGGGTCCTTGTGGGATGGAGTGCATTCGGGGGCTCCGCGGCAAGCATCGCGGCAATCCTGGTGGGCCTTGGTCTCTGCTTCGGCGTTGTTGCGTTGGTCGGTCCGTTCGTCATTTCGCTGCTTGGACGGATCATGCTCAAATGCGCCAAAGACGGTGCTTCGCTGATTGCGGCGCGTCGGGTCTTGGATAATCCGAAGGCTGTGTGGCGCACGGTCAGCGGTGTGACGATGGCCAGCTTCGTTGCCGCAGGCACATCTCTCCTCGCCGCGATAGGCAACGGGGAAGGACAGGATTTGCAGCCAGGGCAGGAGTTCCTGTTCGCGGACATGAGAACCGGGGTGTTGTTCACTCTCGGAGCAACATTCACGTTGGCGGCCATCTCGTCTGCGCTCACCCAGGTATCCGGGATCCTCGACAACCGTGAGCTGTATCGGAGTCTGACTTTGGCCGGCACACCTGTCGAGGTGATGGACAGCGCCCGCGTGAGGCACGTTCGCACTCCCGTGGTGGTGATGGCACTGGCCGGCGCCGGCGCTGCACTGCTGTTCCTCTTCCCGCTGGCAGGGGCAGCCGTATTGACCACTCCGATGGCGCTGGTTCAGTTGGGCGTCACCCTGGCTGTGGGGATCGCGTTGGTGTTGGCCAGTGCGTTTGCAGCCAAGCCCGTCATGCGACGGGTACTCGCGGGCTGAATCTCCACCGATCGTCCGTCAGTTCTGTTTCCGGAACGGTTCGGCCAACTGGCCGAGGTAGTCGTCCGGGTAGTCGGGTTTGGCCGCCATTCCGAGATCGTCACTGCTGAAGCGCTTTTCCGGATCGAAAGAATAAGTGCGGAAAAGGTGATCCCAGATCAGAGTGAACAAACCGAAATTGACGTCACCGATTCCCGCCCACTTCAGGTGATGGAATCGGTGGCCGGCGTTGAGGGCGAGTATCGGACGCAGGGGGCCGATGCGGTAATCGGCATTCGAATGCTGAAGCAGGAGTTGGACAGCGACACAAACCGCGAGCGCCGAGGCAACTGGAACGGGCATCCCGAGGAGGATCAGTGGCAGGACGCCGCCGGCGGTTTCGAAAGTCTGATGCACGGGGTGCTTCATCAGTCCGTTCATACCGTAGAACCGTTCGAGGCTGTGATGAACCGCGTGGAAACGCCACAACCATCCAACCTTGTGGCTGATCAAATGCACCACGGTGATGCCGAAATCGGCAACCAACACTGCGAAGACGACCTGAAGGACAAACGGAAGACCGCTCGGCCACAGCCCGTCGAACGGAATCACCGCGGCCATCAACGGGATTACCGCGACGCTGACCAAGATGAGGGATTCGTTGACAAACGCATGGACAGCGTCGCGAAACCTGTCCGGTCCCGGGGCATTCCACGAAGATTCGTAGGGAAGCGCCCGTTCGGCCGCGAAAGAGCAGGCCACTGCGAAGAGAATCAATGCCACCAGTGACCATTTCGGCGCGCCGGATGCCGCCAGCGCGATTGCGGCTCCGTTGATTCCCAAGAGCATGAACGGGACGTACCCGTATCTGACGATGAAGGTGAGCATGTGATCGATGGTGCTCGATGCCGGTGGCTCTCGACTTGTACGAATCGGTCGACTTTCAGTCAACCGAACAGGCGGTATCGCGTTACTTCGTCAGTACGGTGGCGAGTGCAGCGCTCAGATACGGAGTGATGTTCTCGACGACCCGCGTCACGATCGCAGTGGCAACGTCAGCGGGTTGCAGTGGCACAGACGGCGTCTGCGGCAGTGCCGGGGGAGCAGGCGGAGCGGGCTCGGACATCATCGGCGTATAGGTGTTGTGCTTCGTGAAGTAGCCGAAGACCGAATCCACGAACACCTCGGGCGCATCACGCGGCTTGGGCATGTTGCAGATGCCATCACCCTCGATGCAGACTTCCTGCACTGCAATGTCTCCGAATCCGCCGCGTGCTCCGGACATCGTCGCTCCCGGAACGACATTGGGCACTACGGTTTCGATGCCCCCGGCCGAGTTGCGAGGGTCGGCGTAGAGGACGCCTTCGACTTGCGACTGCGGAATGGATCCGTCGCGTGCGATGTCACCGAGAACGTCGCCGGCAATACGCGCTCCCTGTGAGTATCCGGTGACGACGATCTCGCTGCCCGGGCACTGAGCGTGGAAAGCGTTGACTTCAGTGCGAAGCGTCTGGGCGCCGGCGGCAACGCTCTGGTCGTACGTCTGATCGCCGAGCGGCCAGAAGCTGGCGGGGTAGGTCACCGGCTTGGAGGCGTAACCCTGGGCCACGTAGCGGTCGGTGACGGGTTGCGTCGTTTGTCCCGTCGGATCCCACGTTCCGCCGACCGCGAATACCGCACCGGCAGGGCACGACCCACTGTCATTCGGGTCCGCTCCGGCAGGCACCGACATCACAAGAGTCACCCCCGCTGTGACTGCAACCGTGCATGCCACTGACATCGCGTATTTCCTCATCGGGCCTGTCCCCATCTATCTACGTTCTCGTTCACTGGCGAGACAACCCGCGGTCCGACGCGTTTCGTTCGGTACTGAAGAGAATGGTGATGGGGCGATAAGTCCTGGAGGTAATCCGTGCGTAAACAGGAAGTTGCCGACCGACGCTGTTTGCTACCAGCGTGTGTGGCGCGTCACGGCGTCGGGACCTGCGGTGGGTGATCCGGTTCGAGGAGGGTTCCGATCGCCTTGCCCATCGGCACGGCGTTGTTGAGGTCCGCGTTGGTTGTCGGCCCGAGCGTGGCGTAGACGACGATCGTCGTCTTCGAGTCGGGGTAATAGAGCGCAAGCCCGTTGTAGCCGCCGTACGACGGGTTCATCACAAGCCAACCGTCGAGGTGCCCGGTCCCGAAGGAAAAGAACTTGTCCGCCGTCATACTTCCCAAGCCCGCAGTCGTCGGTGCCATCTGCTGCTCGAAAGCTTTGTCGGAGAGCAACTCTCCCGTTCCGAGTGCGCGCACCCACTTTCCGACGTCGGCGACAGGCGCGTTCATGTTTCCGCTGTGCAGGAAAGCCGTCGGATTCCAGAAAGTGGAGTCTTCGAATACTCCGCGTTCATTGGTGTAGCCGTGCAAAATCGGCTCGTCCATCTGCGACGTGAGCACAACGCTGCTGTGATCCATCCCGAGTGGATCGAAGACGCGCTGCTGAAGTAGGTCGCCCAGCGGTTTTCCAGTCGCTTTCTCCATGACGTCGCCGAGCAGCGTCAGGTCGCTGTGCGCGTACGCCCAACCGGTGCCGGGTTCGAACAGCGGTGGGCGGGAGTTGGCAAGATTCAGGATCTCCTGAGAAGTCCAGCCTTTCATCGGGTTGTCCGTGAAGAGTTTGAGGAACTGTGGATCGGTCACGTAGTCGGAGATGCCCGACGTGCTGTTGGCCAGCATTCGTGGAGTGATGGTCTCTGCGCGTGGAAAGTTCGGTTCCCACTTCGCGATCGGTTGATCGAGGGGAAGCGTTCCCTCTTCGTCGAGTTGCAGCAGAACTGTCGAGAGCATCGGTTCCATCGGCTGACCGACGCGCAACTGCATGTCGGTTGTCGCCGGAACTCCGATAGGGGACTCTCCGACGGCACCGAGAGCAATCTCGTCGTCGCCCCGCCACACTCCGAACACGGCGGCACTGAGGCCCAAGTCGGCCACTTGACGGCGGACGAGGTCCGCGATCTCGTTGGATTCCTGACTGCTCGCGGTGCTGGGAGATGCGCTGCTCGTGTTTGTTGCCGAGTCCTCGTCGGAACTGCACGCAGCGGTTGCAATGGCAAGGGTCAAGGCGATCGACAGAGCAGCTAGCCGCACCCGAGTGCGGTGGTGGGAGGAATTCATGCCTGCGATCCCTTCGATGTGGAAATCGAGCAACCGACGCCTAGCAATGTCCCAATTGACTGAATTTAGCGCAGTTCGAAGGGGGAGGGAACAGATTGACGGTTAGGGGTGACTGCTACTCCCAGTGCCTGATCACGTCAGTCCTCAGTCCGGCGTTGCGTCCGATTCCGCTCGTCGGTCCTGTGCTTGCTGGAGCTCGGCGTTGATGCGACGAGCCTCGGTGAGTTGGTCTTCGAGGATGATGATGCGGCAAGCCGCGTCGAGCGCCGTGCCGTTGGCTACGAGTTCGTGCGCGCGGGCCGCGATGCGCAGCTGGTACCGGGAGTAGCGGCGATGTCCGCCCTCAGAGCGTTGTGGGGTAAGCAGTTTCGCGGCATCGAGGCTACGAAGGAAAGCTTGCCTGACACCGAGGATCTCGGCCGCATGTCCCATGCTGTACGCAGGATAGTTCTCGTCGTCGAATCTGCCGGAGGGGTCCCCCGGTGGTGTATCTGCCGGAATGGCTCGCTTCTTTCGCTGAACGGACGGGGCCCCCGGCGCGAGGTGCGCCGGCCCCGGCACGTCCCTGCCCTGCGGTACTGCTTGCGGGTAGTTCATCTCTCCCGCATCTCTTGACTCGTTCCTTGCTACGAGAAAAAAGATACAACACCGTCGTGAGAATGTCTACCCTGACCGCTGTAGATATTTTGTTGCGAACTTTCTAGGTATCGGAGTTCAGGAACGGCCTGGTCACCGGGGGTGAGAGCGCTCCATGTGAGTCATGGGAGATGAATCTGGGACAATGCTCCGATGCGAAATACCCCGAAGTCCGAGTCGTTGTTGCGCGCCCGCGCGGAGAGGGAAGAGCGCACCGGCTCCTCCGAGCATCCCGCTGGTGGCGCGTCGAACCCCGGAGAGGACTCGTCGTCGTCCGAGCCGGGGGCGCGCAGCGACAGCGCCACGATTCGGTCGGCTCGGTCCGAGCTCTCAACTCATGCCAGGGCCGTGGAAAGTATGCACGAGGCGATCCATCCTGATCGCGATTGAGTCAGTTACCTGGTCGGGATGCGGGGGGGACTCCTTCATCCCGCTCACTGCAACGCAGACGGCCGCCGCACTCCCGAAAGTAGGGGAGTGGCGACGACCGTCGAGTTGGCAGAGTGCGTGCCTGGTGCTTGGACCTCAGGGCAGCAACTGGTCCAGGAAGGTGTTGCTGAAGACCTTGTGCGGATCCAACGCGTTGTATGCGGCGTTGGCGGTGTCCCAGTTGTCGCTCGATGGGACGCCGTCGCGGTAGGTCTGGGGGAGGCCCTGGGTGATGATCGGGGCGTCGGTGTACGGCTTGTCGGGGCCGAACGCCCAGCCTTTGGACCACTCGGGGCGGAAGGTGGCGTCGTTGTTGTTGTAGTGATTACGCATCCACTGTTCCATTTCGCGGTAGAACGCGAACATGCCGGGGGTTCCGGGGACGCCGAGGACGTTGAGCCAGATGGCGGTGTCCCATTCCGGATGGTCGGGGCGCGGGCGCATGGCCGAGATGGTGGGGGCGCCTGCCGAGTCGACCTCGACGTCCGAGGGTTGATCGAGGCCGCAGCAACGGATTTCGACGGGGCCGTTGAGGGGGAACTGTCCGATAGAGCGGTAGTACTCCATGCGGCCGTTGAACCACTGGGTGAAGTCGTGGATGACCTGGCCGATGTTGGCGCGGGAGGTGATGACGGCTCCGCCGCCCTCGGTCAGACGAAGGGTGGTGGCCCGGATGTAGAACTGGACGTCCTTGGACCATCCCCACAGGTCGTTGGAGAAGGTCGCGGCGAGTCCGGCAACGGTGGTGGCGTACATGATCTGCCCGAATGCCGGTGCGATGCCCGGGTTTCCGGCGTTGATCTGCCCGATCATGTCGGTGACCGGCTCCGGGAGGTTGTCGGAGAAGATGTAGTTGTAGGGCCCGGTCACCTCACGCGAGAACGGCGGCTTGGTGGGGGCAAGTGACCACACCTTCATCCACGGGCGTTCGGTGAAGGGGTACCAGATTGCTTCTGCGCGACCGTTTTCGCGGACGAACTTCTCGAAGGTGCGTCCGGACGCTCCGCGGGCACCGAAGAGTTCCTGCCAACCGATGTCGGTGTGGCTGACGCAGCGCATGCGGTAGTTGGGAGCGGCCTGCAAGGTCACGGAGGTGAGGAAGGTGCGTCCGAGGTGAGTCAGCAGCGGCTTGATCGCTGCATCGCTACGCGCGTACGTCTCGAGCGCGTACTCACTGCCGTTCCAGACCACTGCGGTCAGGGAGGTGACGAGGTTGGAGAGGGAGCCGAAAGTCTGTCCGGGAACGTGTGCTTCGCCTTCGGCGGGGAGCGCTGCGCCGTGAGCGTCGACGGCGAGGCAGCCGGCGATGGTCAACACACCGGGCGCCGGCAGGTTCGCGAACCCGAGGCCCTGTGCCTGCAGTGCGGTGGTGATGGCGTCGAGGGTCGCGCCGGGTCCTGCGGTGACGGTGGCCGGGCTGCCACCGGCGTTGACGGAGACGCCGGTGAGGTGGACCGTGGTGTCGGCGAGGATGACCTTGTCGACCGGCGCACCGTTGACGATGGTCAGCGGCGTCCAGCCGTGCATGGCACCGCGGGGACGAATGGTGTAGCCGTTGGCATGGCCCCAGTTGGCGAGGCGGACTACGTCTTCGGGCGTCTTGGGTGAACAGGTCCAGATCGCGTCGAGCATGATCTCTTTGGACCAGTTCTGATATGCCTGCTGGTACAGCGCGATGCCTTCGGGGAAGGCAGGCGGCGGTGTGAGGGTGGAGACAGGACCACCCGCGGAGCCGGAGGAGCCGGCGGGGACGGCGTAGGCCGGCGTCCAGCCGGCGAATGCGGTCGCTGCCACGGCGCCGGCTCCAGCGGCCATGAAACCTCGTCGGGACAGTCGGAACTTTTCGTCTTGTGCCGTCATCTTCGGGCTACTCCATCGGGTTCGAGAACTACGGTGAGTTCTAACAGGTGGGTATCAGACAGGTTGGTATCAGACAAGAGTGAGAACTACGTCAGCCAGGGCAGGAGCTTCGCGCTCCAGTACGGAAGCTGAGATCAGGAGTCGCCCATTGTCTTTCCAGATCTGGATACTCAAGTTCTCGCCGGGAAATACGACCCCGGCAAAGCGGGCCCGAAATCCGGCTACCCGACTGCTGTCGCCGTCGAGCATGGTATCCACTGCGGTCTTGCAGACCATTCCGTAAGTACACAGTCCATGCAGGATAGGCGCTGGAAAGCCTGCCGCGGAGGCGAATTGCGGATCCGAGTGCAACGGATTCCGATCACCACACATCCGGTACAGCAAAGCCTGCTGTGGAAGCACAGGCGTCACCACTGTCTCATCTGCTTCGCGATCCGGAAGCGTAATCGACTCCGACGGACCACGTTCACCCCCGAAACCACCCTCGCCGCGGGCGAAAATGGACGAGCGAGCTGTCCACAGCGGGTTGCCCTCGGCGTCGACCGTGACGGATTCCTGCACGATCACCGCGGCCTTGCCCTTGTCCCAGACCTCGGCGATTCGAGTTGTGGTGCGGCCACTTCCACTTGCCGGGATCGGCTGATGGACAGTGACTTCCTGGCTCCCGTGGACTACCTTCGCCAGATCGATTTCGACGCCGGGGAACGAGACCTTCGGCGCTTCGGTGGCGTGGAAGTTGGCGGCGACGGTGGCAAAGGTGGGTAGTACCTGAGGCTTTTCGTCGTCGAGGTATCGAAGCTCGTTCGGATCGAGCGGCCGAGCACCTGCCCCTAGTGCCAGGTGGTAGTGCTGCACGTCCGACGGGGTCCATGAGAACTCTTGTGGCGCAAGCTCGGCGCCGAGTGCGATCTTCGGATCAATTGGCATGGTCGACCGCCGTCTTTTCAGCTGCTGGTGCCTCGGTGCTCTCAGCCTTCTTCGCACGCTCGACGATGTCGAGTACGGCCAGGTAACCGAAAGTCATTGCGGGACCGATGGTCGCGCCTGGTCCGGCGTAGGTGTGGCCCATGACCGGAGCGCTCGCGTTGCCAGCGGCGTAGAGACCGTCGATGACGCTTCCGTCTTCGCGTAGTGCTCGGCCGTTGACGTCGGTGCAGATACCACCCTTGGTGCCGAGGTCACCCGGAACCATCTTGATGGCGTAGAACGGAGCCTTGCTGATTTCGGCGAGGCTGGGGTTCTTCAGTCGGGGATCGCCGTAGTACGCGTCGTAACCACTGTCACCGCGTCCGAAGTCCTCGTCCTTGCCGTTGCGTGCGAAGCCGTTGAACCGGTCGACGGTTTCGGTCAGCGATGCGACGGGAAGCCCTGTCTTCTCGGCCAATTCGGCGATGGTTCCCGCCTTGACCACGATGCCGGCCTTGAGCCAGCGGCCGGGGAAGGGGGAGCGGGGAGTGATACCGGCAAACGTGTAACGGTTGCGGTAGCGCTGATCGAGAATCATCCACGTCGGGATGTTCTCGCCGGCGCCTTCGCCCTGACCGTACTCACCGCCGTACATCGCATGGGTTGCCTCGACGTAAGGAGCAGCCTCGTTGCCGAAGCGCTTGCCCGACATGTTGACCATCATGCAGCCCGGGAGGGTGCGCTCGGAGAGAGCGAACCACGGTCCGCCGGTCAGCGGAATGGACGGGCCCCACCAGGCGTCGTCCATGAAATCGACTGCAGCGCCGACTTCTTGGCCTGCGCGGATACCGTCGCCGGTGTTTGCCTTCGCGCCGACGGTCCATTCGGTGCCGATGGGTGCGCGCTGGTACTTCTCACGCATTTCCTTGTTGTGCTCGAATCCGCCGGATCCCAACACAACTCCGTGGCGAGCGCGGATGACCTGCTCTTCGCCGTCGACGATGACGTTGACGCCGCGAACTGCGCCGTCTTCGGTGTACAGGGAGGTCAGCGGGGTGTTCAGCAGGATGGGTACTCCGGCGGACTGAAGTCCGAGTCGAATACCGGCGACCAGTGCCTGGCCGCGAACCAGCAGATCCTTCTTTGTGGCCTTGGCTGCGAGGAATCGCATGCCGACCTTCATGGCGCGCAGGGGTCCGCGAGGATTGCGCATCAGCAGGTTGAGCCACTTGTAGTCGGCCTGGGTGATGACGAAGTTCTTGGGGGCCTTGACGTAGTCGGGCTCGAGGTTCTTGCGGTCGGCGCCCAACTTGTTGCCGTCGAACGGGGTGGGCTCGACACTGCGGCCACCGAGGCGTCCGCCGGGAGCTTCCGGGTAGTAGTCGGAGTAGCCGGGCACCCACTGCAGTTCGAGAGGGCTGTTCTTCAGCACGAACGAGAGCATCTCGGGACCGCGCTCGAGATAGGTGTCGATGCGTTCGGGAGCGACGACGTCGCCGATGATGCTGTGCAGGTAGGAACGTGCGGCCTCCGGGGTATCGGTGACACCGTCCGCCTGAAGTGCCTCGTTGTTGGGGATCCAGACCCCACCACCGGAACGGGCGGTCGATCCGCCGTAGTGGGCGGCTTTCTCCACGATGACCACACTCAAGCCCTGGTGGGCTGCGGTCAAGGCCGCTGTCATACCTGCGGCACCACTGCCGACGACGACGATGTCGTATTCCTGCTTGCTCATGTAGAACACGTTATAGAATGATGGGGGTGTCAGTCCATGCTTTCTGCCAGGAAGTATTTCCGGACGTTGTCATTGATAACGAAACACGTTGCAGTGAGATTGAGGATGGTGCGGTGTGACCTGGGATACTTCGGTTGACGTCCTTGTGGTCGGGTTCGGTGTGGCGGGCGCCAGTGCGGCGCTCGAAGCGGTAGCGGCCGGTTCGTCGGTTTTGGCGATCGACCGAGCACTCGGTGGTGGTGCCAGCACGATTTCCGGAGGAATCTACTACGCCGGCGGCGGCACCGTGATTCAAAAGGAAGCCGGTGTCGAGGACAGTCCCGAAGCCATGCTCGCCTACCTGAACCGCGAGGTCGGTGACGCGGTGACGCCGCAGACTCTGCGCCGGTTCGTCGACGAGAGCCCGGCGTCGATCGACTGGCTGCGCAGTCACGGCGTGCCGTTCGAGGCCTCACTCTGTCCGTACAAGACGTCGTACCCGAGCAACAAGCACTACCTCTACTTCTCGGGCAGCGAATCTGCCGGCGGGTTCCGTGACATCGCAAAACCTGCTCCGCGCGGCCATCGCGCCAAGGGGCGTGGCACGTCGGGAAAGATGCTCTACGCCCCTCTCGCGAAGTCCGCGGAGGCCAAGGGCGTCCAGTTGCTCGGCCAGACGAGAGCGGACCGGCTGATCATCGAGGACGGCCGGGTGATCGGCGTCGAAGCACTGACGCTTCGTGACGCACCTGCCGGAGTTCGTCGGCGTCACGCGACGCTCGGATCTCTGTCCTCCAAGCCCGGCGTCTACGCGCCGCAGTTGCGCACGATTCTCGACGCACTCATCGCGAAGATCGAGAAGAAGCACGCCAAGCGGATTCGCATCCAGGCACGCGGCGGCGTGATCCTCAGCGCCGGCGGCTTCGTGTCCAATCGCGAGATGATGCGCACCCATGCCCCCGCCTACAAGGGCGGTATCCCGCTCGGCACCTCCGGGGACGACGGCAAAGGCATCAACCTCGGTATCGAAGCCGGGGGAGCCACCGACAAGCTCGGCAATGTTTCCGCCTGGCGATTCATCGTCCCGCCGAGTGCTTTTCTCGGTTCCATCCTGGTGGGTGAATCCGGTGCGCGAATCGTCGACGAGTCACGTTACGGTGCCGCTCTCGGTCAGGCGATGGCAGAGAAGAGCAACGGAATCGGTTGGCTGCTGGCAGATTCCGAACTCGTTCGCGAAGCGAAATCGCAGATCAGTGACCAGTCGATGTGGTTCCAGCGGGTACAGACCACCGGCATGATGCGTACCGCAGTGCGTGGCAACACCATTGCCGAGGTCGCCCGTAAAGCGGGGATAGACGTCGCCGGCCTTCAAGCCACCGTCGACGCGCACAACTCCGCTGCCGCTGCCGGACAACCTGATCCGATGGGCAAACCGTCGGACTTCGTCAGGCCGATACTGTCTGCGCCGTTCACGATGTACGACGTCTCGATCAAGCCCAACATGATGAATCCGTGCCCGATGCTCACGCTCGGTGGATTGGTGGTCGACGAATCGTCCGGCATGGTGAAAAACGAGGCCGGGGAGGGTATCCCTGGCCTGTATGCCGCCGGCCGTACCGCCGTCGGTATCTGTTCCAACTCGTATGTGAGCGGCTTGTCCCTCGCCGACTGCGTGTTCTCCGGACGACGAGCCGGACAGCATGCAGCCACATTCTCCACAGTCGGAAAGGCCTGAACGATGCTCTCGACGCAGATCCGCGGCGAACTTGCCGACCATCTTGATTCGGCGGAACGGGATCGCTCTCCGATCAGCCCGCTGATCGCCACGTATCCGGACATCGACGTCGTCGACGCCTACGAGATCCAGCTCATCAACATCAGGCGTCGCGTTGCCGGTGGCGCAAAGGTGGTCGGACACAAGGTCGGACTCTCGTCACTGGCGATGCAGCAGATGATGGGCGTCGACGAGCCAGATTACGGTCACCTGCTCGCCGAGATGGAAGAGTTCGAGGACCGTCCGGTCGACACGTCACGCTTCTGCTTCCCCCGCGTCGAGGTGGAGGTCGCCTTCATTCTGGGAGCAGATCTGCCGGGCGCGGGGTGCACCGAACAAGACGTCATCGACGCCACTGTCGCCTATGCGCCGTCCATCGAGTTGATCGACAGCCGGATCAAGGACTGGAAGATCGGCCTCTCGGACACCATCGCGGACAACGCCTCATCCGCCGGGTTCATTCTCGGCAAGGAACGAGTTCGCCCGTCGGACATCGACATCAAGGCGATCGATGCGGTGCTGACCTGCAACGGCGAGCGGATTGCGGAGGGGCGCAGCGATGCGGTTCTCGGTAACCCGGTCACCGCTGTCGCGTGGTTGGCGCAGAAGGTCGACACGTTCGGAGTTCGGCTCAAGGCCGGCGACATCGTTCTGCCGGGTTCGTGCACGCGAGCGATCGACGCTCATCCAGGCGACAACTTCCGAGCCGAGTTCAGCGGCCTCGGTTCCGTCTCTCTTCAGTTCACGTAGGAGTAGTCATGACCAAGGCAAGTGTGGCGATCGTCGGATCGGGAAACATCAGTACCGACCTGTTGTACAAACTGCAGCGTTCCGAGTGGCTCGAACCGCGATGGATGATCGGAATCGATCCCGAGAGTGAAGGATTGGCGCGCGCCCGCAAGATGGGACTCGAGACCTCCGCCGAGGGCGTCGACTGGTTGCTCAGCCAGGCGGAGAAACCTGACCTGGTCTTCGAGGCGACGTCGGCATACGTGCACCGCGAGGCAGCACCACGCTACGAGGCCGCCGGTATCCGTGCCATCGACCTGACTCCGGCCGCGGTCGGCCCGGCTGTGGTTCCGCCCGCGAACCTGCGTGAACACCTGGACGCACCCAACGTCAACATGATCACCTGCGGTGGGCAGGCAACCATTCCGATCGTCTACGCGGTATCGCGTGTCGTCGACGTGGCGTACGCCGAGATCGTCGCCTCCGTTGCATCGTTGTCCGCCGGCCCGGGAACTCGCGCGAACATCGACGAGTTCACCAAGACCACCAGCCGCGGTATCGAGACCATCGGCGGCGCACAGCGCGGTAAGGCGATCATCATCCTCAACCCCGCAGACCCGCCGATGATCATGCGCGACACCATCTTCTGCGCTATCCCCGAAGATGCCGATCAGGCCGCGATCACCGACTCCATTCACCGTGTCGTCAAGGACATCCAGCAGTACGTGCCCGGCTACCGGTTGCTCAACGAACCGCAGTTCGACAAACCGAGCGTCGTTTCCGGTGGCTATGCAACGGTCACCACGTTCGTCGAGGTCGAAGGTGCAGGCGATTTCCTGCCGCCGTACGCGGGCAACCTCGACATCATGACGGCAGCAGCCACCAAGGTGGGCGAGGAAATCGCCCAGAAGCTTCTGAGTGTGAAGGCATGAGCGACATGATTCATTTCGATTCGAGCTGGGACATCCGCGTCACCGACACGTCACTGCGCGACGGCTCCCACCACAAGCGTCATCAGTTCACCGTCGAAGAAGTACGAGCCATCGTCGGTGCGCTCGACGGAGCCGGAGTGCCGGTCATCGAGGTCACTCACGGCGACGGCCTCGGCGGGTCCTCCTTCAACTACGGCTTCTCGAAGACTCCCGAGCAGGAACTGATCAAAGCTGCAGTCGAGACGGCGACCAACGCGAAGATCGCCTTCCTGATGCTGCCCGGGTTGGGCATCAAGGACGACATCGTCATCGCGCAGGACAACGGTGCGTCCATCTGCCGCATCGCAACTCACTGCACCGAGGCCGACGTATCCATCCAGCATTTCGGCCTCGCGCGTGAGCGCGGACTCGAAACAGTCGGATTCCTCATGATGGCTCACTCGATTCCGCCGGAGAAGCTGGCCAAGCAGGCTCGCATCATGGCCGACGCGGGTTGCCAGTGTGTGTACGTGGTCGACTCGGCCGGCGCGCTGGTACTCGAGCAGGTATCCGATCGCGTCGAGGCGCTGGTTCAGGAACTCGGCAATGACGCTCAGGTCGGCTTCCACGGCCACGAGAACCTGGGCCTGGGCGTCGCCAATTCCATTGCGGCAGTTCGTGCGGGAGCCAAGCAGATCGACGGTAGTACCCGTCGGTTCGGTGCCGGCGCCGGCAACGCCCCGGTCGAGGCCTTCGTCGGTGTTTGCGACAAGATCGGCGTCAAGACCGGTATCGACTTCTTCGCCATCGCCGATGCAGCCGAAGATGTTGTGCGCCCGGCAATGCCGCAGGAATGCCTGCTCGATCGTCAAGCGCTGATGATGGGCTACGCCGGCGTGTACTCGAGCTTCCTCAAGCATGCCGAGCGTCAGGCCGAGCGGTACGGAGTGTCGTCCGCGGAACTGTTGGTGCGCGCAGGCAAGCGCAAGTTGGTCGGCGGCCAGGAAGATCAGTTGATCGACATCGCGCTGGAACTCCAGCGCGAAGCAGCGGCTTCCTAGCCCATGGCAGACGTACTGGCCGGGAAAGTGGCCTTGGTGACCGGCGCGTCCTCAGGGCTGGGGCGCGCCGTCACCGAGATACTCCACAGCAGGGGCGCACAGGTTTTCGGTATCGCCCGTGACAAGGAAAAGCTGCGGCAGTCGATGGTCGAGGTGGCCGGCACGGACGGTGAGCGTCGTTACGCAGCGACGGACGTCTCGGATTCTGCTCAGTGTGATGCGGCCGTGCAAGCCTGTGTCGACGCGCTCGGTGGTATCGACATCCTCGTCAACGTGGCGGGATCGCACTCGCTTCGTCATACGGCGGATATTGCGGATTCCGAATGGGCACATGACCTTGCGGTCAATCTGAACGGACCGTTCTTCCTTTCCCGAGCAGCACTGCCGCACTTGCTGGAACGGGGCGGCAACATCGTCAACGTCTCCTCGATCGCGGGGCTGGAAGGGCAGGCGTACTCGGCTGGATACTGCGCTGCCAAGCACGGACTCATCGGACTGACCCGAGCGATGGCGATGGAGTTCACCGGAAAATCTCTGCGTGTCAACGCAATCTGCCCCGGCGGCATGATGACCCCTCAAGTCACCGGATTCACCTTCCCCGACGGAGTCGACTTCGATCTCGTCATGAAGGTTGCGTCGCCGCGTGGCTTGATGGAAGCCGAGGACGTTGCGAAGATGGTGGCTTTCGTGGCCTCCGACGACGCCTCGGCGATACACGGGGCCGTTTACTCGGTCGACAACGGAAAAATGGCATGAACCCGTTGGTCTCGGGACCGATCTTCCAGATCTGCTGGGTGGTCGAGGACATCGAGGCTGCCGAACAGGAGTTCACTCGGCAGTGGGGAGTGGAGCGGTGGCTGCGTATGCCAGGCATCGTCTTTGGCCCCGAGACCACAACGTATCGCGGGGAGCCCGCGGACTATGTCGTGCACGTGTCGATCGGATATGCGGGCAGCCAACAGCTCGAGCTGATCCAACCAGTGTCCGGACGCAACCTGTACACGGAGTTCCTGGAGACTCACGGCGTCGGAGTTCATCACATGGCTTGGGTTCCAGACGATTACGAGGCGACGTTGCTCGAGGCCGAGCGTCGCGGAATGTCGGTGGTGCAACAAGGTCGGGTAGAGGGCGCCGGCATGGAGTTCTCCTACCTCGATGCCGGGCCATTGGGTGGATACGTCGAGTTGATGAAGCTCTCACCCGAGATCCGGTTGATGTTCGCTTCGCTCATTCCGGATTGACGGCAAATACTTTCGCGAAGTAGTCGGAAACGTTCTCCGGGTGACCGCGGAATCCGAGGTAGCCGTCGGGGCGAATGACCAGCGCCGCCGTACCTTCGACCCCATACGCGGCGCATAGCTGCGAGTCGTTGTCCTCGATGATCGGCACCAACGAATCGACGGTCACGGTTCCCGGTGGCACTATCGCGTAGACGTCCAACATGCGGTGCGCTGATCGAATGGCGGCGTCGGCGACCTTCTCGAGGCTGTTGATGCTCTCTGCGGATCCGTCCGAAGTCAGCAGCAACGTGTGGTCGACTCCGGACAGCAAGTCGAACAACCGAATTGGATACTGCACACCGTCTCGGCGTATTCCGCGGGCATCGGGTGCACGCTCGCCCGGTTGAACGTGTGGACTCGAAGAATCACGCCCGGTGTTCAGCGGACTCTCCGAGTAGTCGATCAACAATTGAGCCTGGCGCCGCATTGCCGTGTCGATCGAGGACTCTCCCGAACCGATTCCTTCTCGAGCATTTCGGACGGTCATGCCGACGACTTCTTCACCGACCGGACGTCTTTCGGCGTCGTAGGTCTCGAGAAGATCTGCTGTTGCAACGCCTTTGACGGCGAGCGCTACCTTCCATGCGAGGTTGTGGGCGTCCTGGATGCCGGTGTTCATGCCCTGCGCGCCAGTCGGGGGATGGATGTGCGCGGCGTCGCCGGCGACAAAAACCCGTCCGCGACCGTAAGCGTCGACGATGCGGTGGCTGATGCGGAAGACCGAGGACCATCGCAGCATCGAGGCGGTTGTCGGTTCTGGGGACAGTCTGTCGAGCACAGCCTGGATGTGATGGAGTTCAGGTGTCTTGCCGGTTGAAAAACCGTGTTGTACAGAGGCTTTGTTCGACGATTCGTCCGGCATCAAATCGTCCGGAACGAGCATCGACATGCGGTACCGCTTGTGTCCGGGAAGTGGGATGCAGACGAGTAGGTCGTCGGTGGTTCCGTCGTCGGTGGTGTGGTTGGCGCGGACGGAGTAGCCGCTGGGGATCGACCAGTCGACTTCGACGTCACCGAGCATGTAGCTTTCCGCAAACGCGCCGCCCTCGAAGCTCAGGCCAAGCCCTTTGCGGACCACGCTGTGAGCGCCGTCGGAACCCACCAGATACTGGACATTCACGGTGCTGCCGTCGCTGAGTGTGCAGGTGACGGCGCCGTCGGATTGTTCGAATGCGGTGAGACCGACTCCGCGTTCGACGGTTGTCCCCAGCTCGGCGAGTCGCTCGGTGAGGATGCGCTCCGTCGAGTACTGGGGGAGGCAGAGGAACCAGTAAGGAACGTCCTCGGGGAGGGTGAGGTCGACGCGGGCGACCTCGACGCCGTTCGTGTACATGATCTGACCGCGCATCAGTGTCGAGGCGTCGAGTGCATGGCGGAGCACCCCCATGTTCTCGAAAAGTTCGAGAGTGCGTGGCTGAATCCCGACGGCTTTCGCGTATTGCCGCGGTTCGTCGAGGGGGTCGACTATTCGACAGGAGATGCCGCGTCTGCGCAGCTCGATCGCGGTGGTCAAACCGATCGGGCCGGCGCCCGCTACCAATACGTCGGTATCCATGAGGACCCACTCACGTCGGGGACAGTCGGTCATTTCAGTATGGGTAAGCGAACTTCTGTTTTGGGGAAATTGACCCTAATCGGACATTTTGGGGGTTTCCTGCATGGATCGAAGATCGTGGGAAGATCGCGAGGTGAGGGCAGACGAGTTGCATCATGAGCCGCCGGGGTACCGCTGCCCGTTCTGTCGCTACGCGCTCGGTGAGTTCGACGAGTACAACGCGTCGACCGACCTCGTCGCCCGAACCGACAACGTAATTGCTCGGATATCCCCGAAGTGGTGGCCGGGCAACCCTGGCCACGTACTTGTGTCACCGATCGAACACTTCGAGAATCTCTACACTTTGCCCACGAGCGTCGGGCACTCGGTGTTCGACCTGGTTCAGGCTGTGGCTGTTGCAATTCGTGAAGAATACGGCTGTGACGGTGTCTCGACCAGGCAGCACAACGAACCGGCGGGCAACCAGGACGTCTGGCACCACCACGTCCACGTATTTCCGCGCTACGAGGACGATCGCCTGTACTCCCGGCATGGCGAGGCTGCATACGTTTCACCCCAAGCGCGAGCGCCTTACGGCGCACTGCTGCGCGCTCGATTTTCTGAATGCTGAGCCAATACGCGCTCGGCCGAGTGCTGGGGCAGGCGGAGGAACCGGGTAGTGAATTCGCGAAATGGCCATTTCCGCGTAGGCGTCAGCGTATCGGCTCGAGATCACCTGGCGTCCATGTCTGGTCGAAGAATGGCTTGCCAGGGCCGTAGAGACGAAGGATCACGAAGTAGCCCTTTCCCGGCAGTGTTCGGAGCCAGTTCGTCTCGTCTGCAGCGTTCGGCTTGGTCGGCCCGAAGTAGATGTCGTGTGACCCGTCGGGGTTGATCGTTGGTTTGTCCATCGTGTTGACCGAGGGGAAGGGTTGTCCGTTGTCGAGGCCGGACGCGGTGACGCTGTCGTAGAGAGCAACTGACCAGAAAAGCGCCGCGGGCAAGTCCGGAGGTAGATGAAGTGAGTACGAGTTCCCCCCGTCCAACCAGTTTCCTTCGGAATCTTTCATGGTCGCCGGGTACTTTGCGCCCTTGTCGACGATGTTCACGACCATGCCAGGTGAATTGGAGTACGCCGCAGTGAAGAACGCACCGCGCTGCTCGAGATTCGTGAATGTCCCGCTCGATTGGAACTCGGTATTCTCACCGGCAAAAGTGTTGACCCACGGTTGATTTGGATAGTAAGTGCCCCCCGGTTCGAGTGCCAGCAAGCTGGTCACTGTCACCTTGGACATCTTGAACGCTGTGCGAGCGGCCTTGTCGAGAAGTTCTCGGTCGTCAGGAGTGGGATCGAATGCTTTTCCCTTTTCGATTCCGAGTGTGTGGAGAAAGCCGCGCAGGTCAAGGTCATAGGGGTCCACGGCCTCACTCTGGATGAACCTGTCGAGCATCTCGAAGTAGGTGCCGTCCTGTGGAAAGAGCATGTTGCATTCCACCCCTGAAGCGCGAGGGAACTGCATGGGTAACGCGCCGTCCTTCTGTCCGAGGGGATATATGACGGTGCTCTCGATCCGGTTGACAGCGGGAGACAAATCGGCGGGATCGGCGAAGAACGCACGCCAGAAAAGGAATACGTTGTTCGTGCGTGAGCGGTAGATGTATCCCTCGGCCGGTTCCGGCCCGGAGTACCCGGGTGGCAGCAGCACGTATGTCGCACCGGATCCGGCGTCGGGCCCCGCCAAGCCGACATCACCTTTCCAAGTGTGTCCCTCGATAGTGGGGCCGACGATCGGACGTTGCCAGAAGTCGTCGAAAATCCCCTGGACTCCCGCCGGGGCCTCGACGACCAAAGGGCCGTATTTGTCGAGATCGAGATATCCCATGGCATAAACGACGTCGAAGTTCGGGGTTGTCACGAGAGTCTTTGCATCGATTCGGTTTTGCCATATCGGGAGGACGTTGTATCCGGCACCGAACGTCGATTCCGAACCCTCTTTCATCGCCCAGATGTTGATCGCCGGCAATGACCACAGATAGCTCTGTACGGCTCGTTGGAACACCAACTCGTTTCGCAACGAGATCGAAGTCTCGCGAGTCGGGAATCCGGTCTCGAACTTCGAGTCCGCCAAGTCGTCGTAGTGCCCCATCGTCGATCCTCTCGCTCGGTCGCGGCGTGGCAGTGCGCGCCGACTTCGACCACACAATCACGGTTGGAGCGCTGGGGGATCGCCCGTCAAGGATGAGAACTGCGCTCTGGCGAGCGGATCGACCGGGGATTCCGAAGGCGACACCTGGCCCTCCCAGAGCTTCCGGCGTGTACAAATCAGCATGTTTGTAAAACTTTTACCTTCAAAATCGTTGACAAAAGACCGCAATTTGTCCACTCTCTATACATAGATGTTGTTCGTGTCGCGGGTTGCCGCGCAGGACGCACTCACTGATCCGAACGAGAACTGGAGAATTCGATGGCGGCGTTGGTGTACACCGAGCCAGATGGTCGGCTCGCAACTTGGAGAGACCGGAAACGCTACTTGTGGCTGTTGGCGCTGATTCCGTCATCGGCAACTTTCATCGCAGTGGGGCTTGTTGCCGCCACCGGATGGAATGTCTTCTGGTGGACCGGCCCACTGATTGCTTTTGCTCTCATTCCCGTCATCGACATCCTTGCGGGTGAGGACGGGAAGAATCCGCCCGACGAGGTGATCGACGAACTCGAGAACGACCGCTTCTACCGGTGGTGCACCTACGCCTATCTGCCGCTGCAGTACACGGCCTTCTTCCTGTCCTGCTACATCTGGGCACGTTGGGATTTGAGCGTTCTCTCCAATATCGGACTCGCAGTGACGATCGGTGTGACGGCCGGAATCGGCATCAACACAGCCCATGAACTCGGGCACAAGAAGGAGAGCGTCGAGCGCTGGTTGTCCAAAATCGTTCTCGCGCAGAGCGCTTACGGCCACTTCTACCTCGAGCACAACCGTGGCCACCATGTGCGAGTGTCGACTCCGGAAGATCCGGCTACCTCGCGCTTCGGTGAGACCCTCTACGGTTTCTGGCCGCGCAGCGTCGGCGGGGGATTGAAGTCGGCCTGGCATCTCGAGAAGACCCGTTTCGAGCGTCTGGGCACCACACACTGGAGCATCAAGAACGACGTGCTCAACGCCTGGCTCATGTCGGTAGTCCTGTTCGGTGTCGCGCTTGCAGTATTCGGGATCGGCATTGCGCCGTACCTCGTGATCCAGGCCTTCATCGGGTTCTCGTTACTCGAAGCGATCAACTACCTCGAGCACTACGGACTCCTGCGTCAGAAAACCGCAAGCGGACGGTACGAGCGATGCACGCCGGCACACAGCTGGAACAGTGATCGCATCTGCACCAACGTCTTTCTCTACCACCTGCAGCGGCACAGCGATCATCATGCGAATCCGACACGTCGTTACCAGGCGCTTCGCAGTATGGAAGAGGCCCCTCAGCTCCCGAGCGGCTACGCCAGCATGATCATGCTCGCAACAGTCCCACCCCTGTGGCGCAAGGTGATGGACCACCGCGTTCTCGAGCACTACCGAGGCGACATCACCCAGGTCAACATCGCGCCGAAGAAGCGCGCCAAGATCCTCGCGGCCTACGGGGTGAATGCATGAACGCCTACATCTGCCCGATCTGCGACTACACGTACACCGAATCGACAGGCGCTGCGCGAGAGGGCTTTCCGCCAGGTACGCCGTGGTCGAGTATCCCGGACGACTGGTGCTGCCCCGACTGCGGCGTCCGCGAGAAGGTCGACTTCACGCTCGTCGCGCAATCCTGATCGAACTATTCACAGGCGAAAGGAAAACCGATGTCCGAGACTGCCACTGCCTACAAATTGTTCCGCTGCCTCCAGTGCGGGTTCGAGTACGACGAAGCGATCGGCTGGCCCGACGACGGTATCGAGCCGGGCACTCGCTGGGACGAGATTCCCGAAGACTGGTCCTGCCCTGATTGTGGTGCTGCCAAAGTCGATTTCGAAATGGTGGAGGTGGACCGCTGATGACAGCGGTCAGCGAGCCCGACACACGCACCGTCGTGATCGTGGGCACGGGCATCGCCGGTTCCGGTGCCGCGCAGGCCCTGCGCAAGGAAGGGTTCGGCGGCAGCATCATCCTGATCGGCAGCGAACCTGAGGAGCCGTACCGCCGCCCGGCGCTGTCGAAGGAACTACTGTCCGGGAAAGCGTCGATCGATCGGGTTCGGTTGCGGCCGTCGACTTTCTGGAACGAGCAGGGTATCGACCTTCGGATCGGCGTGACTGTCACGAGAATCGACACAGATTCCCGCACCATACATTTAGCCGACGGTGACGGCGTCGACTACGACGTTCTGATTCTTGCCACGGGTGGACGGTCCCGACGGTTGACCGCGGAAGATTCCGAGCGCGTTCACTATCTTCGGGATATCGCAGACATGCGACGCTTGCAATCCCAGCTGATCGAAGGATCCTCGCTACTGGTGGTCGGCGGTGGCTTGATCGGATCGGAGGTGGCGTCAACGGCACGCGACTTGGGTTGCAGTGTGCAGGTTCTCGAAGCGCAACCGCTGCCCCTGTCCAGGCTGCTTCCACCGTCGATAGCGGAGAAGATCGCCGCGCTGCACAACTTGGCCGGCGTCGCCTTGCAGACGGGGGTCGACCTCGAGACGCTGACGACAGGTGTCGACGGTGTCACCGCACGTGCGCGTGACGGGCGTGAGTGGACTGCGGACTTGGCCGTCGTCGCAATCGGATCCTTGCCCGATACCGATATGGCTGCTGCTGCTGGTATTGGAGTGGACAACGGGATTTCGGTAGACCGATACCTCCGGACCTCCGTCATTGATGTGTACGCGATCGGCGATGTGGCCAACGTGCCCAACGGTTTTCTCGGCGGCATGCACCGTGGTGAGCACTGGAACACTGCGCAGGACCACGCAGTCGCAGTTGCCAAGACCATCGTCGGGAAGGAAGAACCCTTCGAATCCGTCCCATGGAGTTGGTCGAACCAATTCGGCCGCAACATTCAAGTAGCTGGTTGGCCAGGCGCGGACGACACCGTGATTGTTCGAGGAGACTTGGACTCCTATGACTTCACTGCGATCTGCATGCGCGATGGAAATATCGTCGGTGCTGTGAGCGTGGGCCGGCCGAAGGACATTCGCGCCGTCCGAACCCTTATCGAACGCTACCCGGACATCAGCGTCGACGTACTCGCCGATTCGAACAGGGATCTGACCGAACTTGCGGCGGGTCTTGTCGCCTCACCGGTGCTCTGAGTTCGTGACTTCTGTGGCTTGCGTGTCCACCGTTTTGACACCGAGCACGGGCGATGGAAATCTTCCCGATATGTCCACCGCTCGTGCCCGTGTCCCGTACCACGAGGCAGCTCGTCAACTCCTCCGTGCGTCAGCGCTCGACGCCACACGCGAACTCTTGACCGAGAAATCGTGGAACGACATCACGATGGCGCATATCGCGGAAGCTGCGGGTATGAGCCGGCAGACGTTGTACAAGGAGTTCACGTCCCGGCAGGGATTGGCGTCCGGATACCTCATCCGTTTCGTCGACGAGTTCCTCGAAGAGGTGGAACGCGAAGTAGCGCTGCACCATTCGGACCCCCGGGGTGCGGTCTCGGCGGCCTTCCGTGCATTCTTCGACGCCGGTGCCCGGGATCCGATGGTGGTCAGTATTGTCGGTCCTCGTCCGCAACATGACCTGCTGAGCCTGGTCACCACCGACGGAACTCCACTGCTCGAACATGCGAGCGCGAGGTTGGCCGAGATCTTCATGACCAGTTGGGCGAACGTCGACCGCGTCCATGCCGAGATGTTCGGCAGCACGATAGTGCGTCTGGCGATCAGTCACGTGACGTTGTCCTTCGGTACTCCAGATCAGATCGCCGAGAACCTGGGGGAGATGTTCGGGCCGTTCCTCGATCAGGTCATCGGTTCGGGCACAGTCGAACCGAACTGAGCCGACAGGATCGATACGGTTTCCGAGCTAGGACGGAAGTTCGATCGAGACTGATCGCCGTAGTTCTTTGGTGGGAAGTTTCGCCGATATGTGTGAATCCAAGTCCCGCTTCTCGGTAGCGTGCCGGACGTGCGTCGAGGTGCAGCCCGTGGGCGGCTCTCGTCAGATTCCGTCAACGGTGGAGGGTTTCGAAGATGAAGAGCCGCAATAAGTCTCGAGTGATGTCGACAGTTGCGCTAGTTGCAACATTTGTCATGGCCGGTGCAGGTGTGGCAATCGCCGACGAATCATCGTCAGGGTCTTCCGGCAGCGGATCGCTCGGTTCCTCCGGTGCGGCAGAGGTTGATCCGTTGACCTTCGACGGTTGGGGCACGTGCCCGATCGAGGATCTCGAGGTGACGACGTGCGCCAGCGTCGTAGTTCGCGGAGGGACCATGAAATTGGGCGCGCTTTCGGTGCCGATCCCGGACGGAAGTCTCAAGGTTGCGGGCGGCGTGAAATACGCGACCCAGCCGGACAACAGTTTCATCGAGACGTTCGTCGCCAAGCAGGACGGGTCCAACGGGGTCTATTCCAATCCGATTTCGGTACCCGGAGGTGCTCTCGGGATCGATACTCCGCTGGGACTGACTCAGATCAGCGCGACGGTGGAATCGGTGGGAGTCCCGGATCTGAAGGTTCTCGAGCAGGAACTCACCATGCCTGTTCGATTGAAACTGTCTAATCCGTTGCTCGGTGACGATTGCTACATCGGTTCGGTTTCGAATCCGATCAACCTTCACCTGACCACAACCGGAAACCCTCCGTCGGAACCTATCGGTGAGTTCCCCGGTGCAGTGTTCCCGGCAGTCCCACATTCGGATGCTGTGTTTGCGGCGCCGGGAGCCAGCGGATGTGGACCGCTCGGTGCGCTCAACTGGGCGGTGAATCTACGCGGGGGACTGCCGGCGGCCAGCGGAAAGAACTCTCTCACCACGTCGAGCGACGTCTACGCAGTGGCTGCACGAAAGGTGCGACCGCCTGCCTGACGGACGCGCAGTCGCTGGAAAGTAAAACGAGGGCCGACCCGTGGTGGTCGGCCCTCGTTCTACACAATCAGGTCAGCTGACCTCGGGATCACGCACCGTGATGGTGCCGTCCCTTACTGCGTCGGCGATGCTGTCGTGCAGTTTCGGGCAACCGTCCTTCAACGCCGTCGACTGCCCGGAAGCAATTGCCTCTTTGAAGGTGTGGCAACGCAGCGCCGGGTCGGAAGTCCACTGAACACTGGTGTGCTTGTACGTGTTCTTGCGAACAAGCACGCAGGCACCGCATGCCTTGCAGTCGACTTCCTGCAGACCCGAGTCGAGGTATTCGTGCTTGTCCTCGATCGTCTGGGCCGCGATCGCCTCGAGCCGTTCCGTCTGCCCGGCAAAGTCCGGTGCCTTGGCCCAGCGAGCCCACCGTGCGTCGGTTCCGATCGAGGCGCTCACGATTAGACCTCTGCTTCTTTCTTTGCCGCTTCTGCTGCAGCTTCCTTCTCGGCCTTCTGGCGTGCGAGGTTTTCCTCGACCTCGGCGTGCCAGGCCTCGTTTGCCTTGGTGGTGTCCACCTCGAACTCGAAGCGCTGCGTCATCTTCTCGGTGACGTCGGCCTTGTCCACGTAGAACTGCTCGTACCAGCGTCGTAGCTGGTAGACGGGGCCGTCTTCTTCGCAGAGAAGGGGATTCTCGATCTTGGTCTTGTTCTTCCAGATCGCGACGTCCTGCAGGAAGCCCTCGCTGATGCCCTCGGTGAACTTGCCGGCCAACTTGTCGGCCATCTCGTCGGAGACACCCGTCGGCTTCTTGACCGTCACGCCCCACTGCAGCACGAACGAGTCCGGGCTGATCGGGTAGTGGCAGTTGATCAGAACACTCTCGACCTCGTATCCGCTGTAGCTGTTCCACAGGGGATTGACCATGTACGACGGTCCGTAATACGCAGCTTCGGAGCGAAGAAGCGTGTCGCCGCCGTACTGGGAGGCCATTCCGATGTCGGGACGGCCGGTGGTGTTGAGGTACTGAGTGGCGATCTCACCTTCGAAGACGTTCTTGAAGTACGTCGGGAAGGCGTAGTGGATGTAGTAGAAGTGCGCCATGTCGACCACGTTGTCGATGATCTCGCGGCAGTTGGACCCCTCGATGACCATGGAGTTCCAGGTCCAGTCGGTCCATTCGTCGCTGTACGCACCCTCGATACGAGGAATCACGATCTCCTCGGGCGGCGGATTGCCCTCGGGGTCGTTCCAGACGAAGAGCTGACCGTTCTGCTCGAGGGTCGTCCACGCGCGGGTGCGTGCGAGCGGAGGCACGCGGCGGGCATAAGGAATGCCGGTGCACTTTCCGTTGCCGCCCCAGCGCCAGTCGTGGAAGGGGCAGGCGATGGAATCACCCTTGACCTCGCCTTGTGTGAGGTCACCACCCATGTGACGGCAGTATCCGTCGAGAACTTTGATGTCGCCCTTGCTGTCGGCGAACACCACGAGCTTCGTACCGAAAGCCTCGATCGCGTGCGGTTTGCCGTCCTTGAAGGTCTTCAGTAGACCCAGGCAGTGCCAACCGCGGGCGAAACGAGTTTGCACCGTTCCGACGTCGATCTCGCGAATCTGCGCCATTGTGACCTCACATCCCTTCTAGCTGTTAGTAGAACACGTTATAGAACTCGATCCGGTTCCGCCAGATTTTGGGGGCACTTGTTACAGCATTGCGGCCACAAACGGGACCTTTGTCAGCGTCTCGACAGAAAAGAGAACGTGTTCTAGTCTCAAGTGTAAGTGAACCAACCGATCGAGGAAGACGGGAGCGTCGAAGTGGGTAACCATGACAGCCACGAGGTGATGCAGAGGCTCGACGCACTACTGCCGGCACTGCGCGAGCGCGCACAGGAGACCGAGGATCTGCGTCGTATCCCCGACGAGTCCATCAAGGGACTCCAGGAAACAGGCTTCTTCCGCTTGCTGCAGCCGAAGCAGTGGGGCGGGTACGAAGCCGATCCGGTGCTGTTCTACTCCGCAGTCAAGAAGATCGCCAGCGCGTGCGGTTCCACCGGGTGGGTCTCCTCGATCATCGGGGTACACAACTGGCACCTCGCCCTCTTCTCTCAGCAGGCGCAGGAAGACGTGTGGGGCAACGACACTGACGTGCGCATCTCGTCCTCTTACGCTCCGATGGGTATGGGTGAAGTAGTCGAGGGCGGATACAAGGTCAACGGTGCGTGGGCGTGGTCCTCGGGTTGTGACCATGCCAGCTGGGCCGTTCTCGGTGGTCCGGTGTTCAAGGACGGCCGCGCAGTCGATTTCGTGAGCTACCTGATTCCTCGCGAGGACTACCAGATCGACGACGTGTGGAATGTGGTCGGCCTGCGTGGAACCGGCTCCAATACCGTTGTGGTCAAGGATGTTTTTGTTCCCACGCATCGCGTGCTGAGCTTCCGGGCGATGAGCGAACTGACCGCCCCCGGCCTCGAAAACAACACCGCGCCGGTCTACAAGATGCCGTGGGGAACCATTCACCCCACCACGATCTCGGCGCCGATCGTCGGAATGGCTTACGGCGCTTACGAAGCGCACGTCGAGCATCAAGGCAAGCGTGTTCGCGCTGCGTTCGCCGGCGAGAAGTCGAAGGACGATCCGTTCGCCAAGGTGCGTATCGCCGAGGCGTCCAGTGACATCGACGCCGCGTGGCGTCAGCTCTCCGGCAACGTCGCCGACGAGTACGCGTTGATCCTTGCAGGCGAAGAGGTTCCGATGGAACTGCGGCTGCGCGCTCGACGCGACCAGGTGCGCGCCACGGGCCGCGCGATCGCCTCGATCGACAAGCTTTTCGAGAACTCCGGTGCCACGGCGCTGCAGAACGGCACTCCGATTCAGCGTTTCTGGCGCGACGCCCACGCTGGTCGCGTCCACGCCGCGAACGATCCCGAACGCGCATACGTCATGTTCGGAACCGGCGAATTCGGTCTGCCGATCACCGACACGATGGTCTAGAGGAGGCTCAGTGACAACCACCGAAGAAGCTCTCACCTACGAGTCCACTTCGCGGTTCGCGCAAGTGCGCCCCGATCTGAAACTGCACTTCCACGAGGCAGGCGTCGGAAACGACAAGACCATCGTGCTGCTGCACGGCGGTGGCCCAGGCGCGTCGTCGTGGTCGAACTTCGCCCGCAACATTCCGGTGTTGGCGAAGAACTTTCACGTCATCGCCGTCGATCAGCCCGGTTACGGGCAGTCCGACAAGCCGACGGAGCATCCGCAGTACTTCGTGCACAGTGCGTCGGCGCTCAATGATCTTCTGGATACGCTCGAGATCACCGGTCGCGTTGATCTGCTGGGTAATTCGCTCGGTGGTGGCGCTGCTGTTCGTTTTGCACTCGACTACCCGGACCGTGCGGGTCGCCTCGTTCTGATGGGCCCCGGCGGTCTGAGTGTCAACCTGTTTGCGCCGGACCCCACCGAGGGCGTCAAGAACCTCGGGAAGTTCAGCTACCAGCCCACACGGGAGAACCTCGAAGCATTCTTGCGGATCATGGTCTTCGATCAGAAGCTGATCACGCCGGAACTCGTCGACGAACGCTTTGCTGCCGCCAGCACTCCCGAGTCGCTGGCTGCGGCCAAGGCGATGGGTAAGTCCTTCTCCAGCGGTGACTTCGAGCTCGGCATGCTCTGGCGCGAGGCGTACAAGCTTCGACAGCGTGTGTTGCTGATCTGGGGCCGTGAGGATCGGGTCAACCCCCTCGACGGCGCACTGGTTGCGCTCAAGATGATCCCGCGCGCGCAACTCCACGTCTTCGGCGGTTGCGGTCACTGGGCGCAGCTCGAGAAGTTCGACGAATTCAACCGGCTCGCAACCGACTTCCTGCTCGACGGAGGTAAATGATGGGTATTCGATCTCTGGCGTACATGCGCATCGGGGCCACCGACATGGCTGCGTGGCGCGAATACGGACTCAAGATCCTCGGAATGATCGAGGGCAAGGGCGTCGACGCGGATTCACTGTATCTGCGTATGGACGACTTCCCGGCGCGTCTTGTCATCGTTCCGAACGACACGGACCGTCTGCTCGTCTCGGGCTGGGAAACCGCGAATGCGGCTGAGCTGCAGGATATCCGTGACAGGTTGTCGGCAGCCGGTGTTCCGTTCAAGGAAGGCACGGCGGAGCAGCTCAAGGACCGTCGCGTCGTCGAGATGATCGCGTTCGAGGACACCTCGGGCAACTCCCTCGAGGTGTTCCACGGAGCTGCTCTCGAACACCGCCGGATCGTGAGCCCGTACGGGCACAGGTTCGTGACGGGCGAGCAGGGCCTCGGCCACGTCGTGCTCACCACCGACGACGACGATGCTTCGCTGCGGTTCTACCGCGACGTACTCGGATTCAAGCTTCGCGACTCGATGCGTCTGCCTCCGCAGATGGTCGGCCGGCCCGCGGACGGCGACCCGGCGTGGCTGAGGTTCCTCGGCTGCAACCCGCGTCACCACAGCTTGGCGTTCCTGCCGTTGCCCAACCCGACGGGCATCGTGCACCTGATGCTCGAGGTGGAGAACTCCGACGACGTCGGACTGTGCCTCGACCGGGCACTGCGCAAGAAGGTCAAGATGTCGGCGACTCTCGGTCGCCACGTCAACGACGAGATGCTCTCGTTCTACATGAAGACTCCGGGCGGGTTCGACATCGAATTCGGTTGTGAGGGGCTAGAGGTCGAGGACGAAAACTGGATCGCGAGGGAAAGCACGGCCGTGAGCCTGTGGGGTCACGACTTCACGGTGGGAATGAAGCCGTGAGTTCGCCCGACGCGTCGGTGAGTGCGGAACAGGCCATCGATCCACGCCAGTTCCGCACGGTTCTCGGGCAATTCTGCACGGGTATCACCATCATCACGACAGTCGACGACGGTGAGCCGGTCGGGTTCGCGTGTCAGTCTTTCGCTGCCCTGTCACTCGACCCACCTTTGGTGTTGTTCTGCCCCACCAAGGGTTCTCGGTCGTGGGCGGCAATCGAGCGGACCGGGAAGTTCGCCGTCAACGTGTTGGCGGAGGAACAGCAGGCGGTGTGTGCTCGTTTCGGGTCGCGTGAGCCGGACAAGTTCGCGGGTATCGATTGGACGCCATCACCGTTGGGGTCACCGATCATCGACAAGTCGCTCGCCCACATCGACTGCACGGTGGAAACCGTCCACGACGGCGGTGATCACTACGTCGTCTTCGGACGTGTGTCGTCGATGAGTGAGATCAAGACCGAACGCCCGCTGCTCTTCTATCGCGGGCAGTACACGGGCATCGAGCCGGACAAGACTGTTCCGGCTACCTGGCGTGACGATCTGGAAGCGTTCCTGACGACCACGACAGAAGATACCTGGCTGTAGTGGCAACCCCGTGAGTGGTTAAGGAGTCCAGGGCCTCCTTGACCACTCACGGGGCCGGAGGCCCTACAGAGAAAAACAGGTATGACAGAAGTCGTCACCGAACGGCGTCAGCAGGATGCTACGACGCACTATCTTGTTGGATCGTCCGGCTCGCTTGACCGCCTCGATCACCGACGGCTGTACCTCGACCACCTGGTACCGGTCGGCCTCGACGGGTTCGCGTGAGAACGCCACCAAACCGAGCCGATGCAGGTTGTTCAGGTACGCGCTGATGCGGTCCAGATGGCGACATCCCGCCAGTTCTCCGATCATCGACAGACCCTCGTCGATCATCTCCGAGCCGACGCCGAACGGCCGCGCCGTACGTACGTCCACGCTCGGTTGCGCACCTGAAGTGGCCAGCAACCGAAGAATTCGAGCTTCGTCCGGCGCGATCTCGTCAAGGATCCGGTCGTAGGCCGGGTGCAGATCGTCGCGATCGGTCACGTCCGCGGAACGGTCCAGCAACCTGTCGCCGCGTGCCCGCAGCGCCGCGAGAGTGGCTTCGACGCTCTGTTTGCGATTGGTACGAGTTGCCATTGCCGCCCGTAGGTTTTCGGTCCGCGAGCCGTCTCCGTTGGAGTTCTCGGCCCGACGTTCGGATTGAACATTGGCCGATTCAGCGGCCTCTGCCGCGGCTTCGGCGGCAGCCTGAACGATCTGCCGCGTCGCCTCCTTCGCCGTTCCGAAAGCCCAACCCGTCAGCTTGATCGACGTGAGCGTCGTCGTGGCAGTCAGCCCGACAAGGCTGCGGATCAGACGCTTTTCGACGGATTCGACCGGCGCGATGTCCGCAGCCCAGTCGTACGATTCCGCTTCGACGATCAGGCGATGGTCGTGCTCACTCATACTCATACTCCGACTCATACTCCGAATATTGCGAGGTGCAGGAAACCGGCAAACGAGCCCAGCACGGCCCCGTGTACGAACAACAGCCACTCGTCCTGTTTGACGGCTGAGCGTAGTAGTTCACTGAAATCTTCCGGTGAAAGGATGCTCATGCGTTCGGTGACGAAGACACGAATCTTCTCCGACTGGCTCTCGGCGAACTCCGCGTCCTCGAAGACCCTTGGGTACAGATCGAGCACTTCGGTGGTGGCCAGGCCGGGCAGACGCTTGTAGCTCTGCGAACCGACGGTCATCTTGACCACCGACTTTGCCCAGCCGGCGGCGTCGTCGACGGATTCGCGCAGTACCTGATCGAGCATCCGCCGCGTTCGGTCCGAGCGGGGACCTTCGAGGAGTTCGGTGCCGATGTTCTCGAGCGTCACGACGTGATCGGCCAGGGTTTTTGCGTACCCGGCGATGATCTCGGTGCGGCGTTTGAGGAAAAGTCCCTGCCGCCACGGCACCCAACGGCTGGGGGTGATCGGTTCGAAGATCATCGTGATTCCCAGGTAGTTCACGATGTACCCGATGATCACGCCACCGATGGGAAGCACCCACCACTGCGGAACCAGATGGAGGATTCCGACGAGCACGAAGCCCATCGGGAACCCGAAGTAGAAGCCGAAGTTCTGCATGAACCTGAGCTCTTTGTTGCCCATCGTGCGGAAGATGTCGTTGAGCAGTTTGGGATGCGAGGAGAGGTAGCGGATCACCATCAGCTTCGCGTCGATGAACTCGTCGATGTCCTCTTCGATGCGGTCGGTGATCATGCGCACGCTGGCCGGCAGATCGTCCTCCACCTTGCGGAAGACGGCTTCCTTCACCGACGTCGGAAGGTTGTGCCACAGCTGAGGATTCTCGGCCGTCATGATTCTGGTGACCACGCCGCGCACTTCACTGCGGGAGATGTTCACCAAGTGCTCGGCGATGCTGTCCGGGTCCAGGACGCGATAGAAATCGGCGATGCTTCCGACTTTCGCGAGGGATTTGTCGACGGCGATCGACGCCATCTTCTCCGCCCGCGAGGGGACGATGCCTTGCCAACCGAATCTGCCGTCGCTGGTGATCGCGGGGATCACCTGGACGCGCCGGGGGAGGAACGGGAAGAGCAGTTTGAGGCCGGGCACTTTGATCCCGTGGAAGTTGATCGGCGCAAACAGCATCAGGACGCCCGACCAATTGGTGATGTACCCGATGATTCCGGTGAACAAAGGAATGGTGATCAACTGTTCGAGCAAGTGGTCCGGCACCGTCGCACATCCTCCTCATATCCGAGAACCTCACGTTCGGACATGATTGCCGAAACTTCGCTCTTCGTGGGTGTTTCGTTGGCTACTGCTGCGCCTTCCCAGTTGCGTCAGCATAGAGGCCCGACAATTCGGGCTGTAGGTGGGTAGGAAGTTGATGTAACCTCACGTACATGGTCAGTATTGCGCACAACACGACGACGCCGGTTCTCTTCCGGCGCATCGTTTAGCAACTGCTGACCGAACCCTTTCAGCCCCGGGAGTTATCGCCCCGGGGCTTTCCTGTTTCGTCGCTCCGTGTGCGTCTCCCCTTGAACGATTTGGAGAGCTCTCATGAGCGTTGACCACCGCGAACTCGGGCGCGACCTGGAGTTTTTCGCCACCACCCCCATGGTCGGAGCCGGCCTTCCGCTCTGGTTACCGGACGGCGCCGTCATCAGGAACGAACTCGAAAAGTTCGCCGCCGAACAAGCAGCGCGCTCCGGTTGTCAGGGTGTCTACACCCCGGTTATGGCGAAGAAAGAGTTGTACGAGAGATCTGGTCATTGGTCCAAGTTCTCGGAAGACATGTTCCCCGAAATGAAGATAGGGGGAGAGTCATTTCTCCTTCGTCCGGCTAACTGTCCTCATCACGCTCAGGTATTCGCCGCTCGCGGTCGTAGTTATCGCGAGCTACCTTTCCGTGTTCGTGAACTCGGCTCGATGTTCCGTAGTGAACTCTCCGGAGTTCTCAGCGGATTGAGTCGAGTCCGACAGATCAATCTCGACGACGCACATGTCTTCTGTAGTCGTGAACAAGTGCAAGCGGAAGTGATCGTCGCGCTCGTCGCGATCGAGCGCTGCTACTCGACTCTGGGGATTGCCGAACGGGGGTACCGACTCTCGATCAGAGGGGGAGAGGGGCAGTACCTCGGCACCGACGAGCAGTGGGTGGACGCCGAGGATCACCTTCGCGGGGCGCTGAATGCACGCTCGATCGAGTACGTGGAAGCGAAGGGGGAGGCAGCGTTCTACGGTCCCAAGATCGACGTCCAGGTGCGAGACGCGCACGGCCGCGAGGAAACACTCTCGACCGTGCAACTCGACTTCAATCAACCGGCGCGGTTCGACCTCGAGTACACCGCTGAGGACGGATCCAAGGCTCGCCCCGTCATGATCCATCGGGGCTTGCTCGGGTCGATGGAACGCATGACTGCGCTTTTGATCGAAAGGTTCGAAGGGCGGATGCCGCCGTGGCTGGCACCCAACCAAGTCTCGATTCTGCCCGTCGGCGACCGGCACCAGGTTGAGGCCGAGCGTTTGCGGGCCGATCTCGAGGCTCGCGATGTTCGAGTGGCGATCGCGCCTGACGGATCGTTGGGACGTCGCATCCGCGAGGCACGCACTCACCGTGACCCGTACATCGCGGTGATCGGGGACAACGAGGTGCACGGCGGCACCGTCGACGTTCTGGTCCCTGCGCGTGGTGGGCGGGCGGTCGTCGATGCGAGTGTGTTTGTCGCTCAGGTGGTCTCGGGCATCGAGGAGCGTGCCCTGCTTCCGGCAGACTTCTAGCCGACGGGTAGTTCGTGGAGCGCGCGCACCAGTGGCGCGAGTTCGGGTGTTTTGCATGCCTCATCGAGTGCGGCCTCGAGGGTGGCGTCGTGCGTCGGCCGTGCGCTTTCGAGAAGCTCGCGGCCGGCCGGCGTCAGTTCGGTGTAGATGCCTCGGCGGTCGTCGGCGCACAGGATGCGCGTCAGTAGTCCTCGATCTTCGAGTCGATTGACCAAGCGCGTCGTGGCGCTGCTGCTCAGTGCGGCAGCGCGAGCCAACTGGGCCATCCGCATGTGCCAGCCGTCCTGGCGGCTCAAAGCGTCGAGCACGGTGTATTCGACGACGGACAGTTTGTGCTCACGCTGGAGCGCGCGTTCCAGTTCGGTGTCGAGGGCGCCGTGCAGTGCTGCGAGCGTGCGCCACCCTTGCGAACGGATTTCGACGGCGTCGTCGGCGATCCCCATGTGATTCTCCTTGTCCGTTTCCTGCGACTCCAGGTTACCAGCTTGCGCATGTAGCGCGCGCGTGCAACTATTTATAGCGCGCCTGCAACTACTGCACACGCCCGCTAACGGCTTACGCGTAAATCTGTGAAAGGAACATCGAGATGCCATTGGGTCTCATTGCCCTCGCTATGGGCGGGTTCGGGATCGGCCTCACCGAATTTGTCATCATGGGCCTCCTGCCCGAGGTCTCGGCTGATTTCGAGGTCACCGAGTCCGTCGCGGGTTACCTGATCTCGGGCTACGCACTGTCGGTGGCGATCGGCGCGATCCTCCTGACCGCTGCCGTCACCCGCTTCGAGCGCAAGAAGGTCCTTCTCTCGCTCATGGTGCTGTTCATCATCGGCAACCTGATGTCTGCGCTCGCGCCCTCCTACGAGGTCATGATGGGCGGACGCATCGTCGCGGCACTGTGCCACGGTGCGTTCTTCGGGATCAGTTCGGTGGTTGCCGCCGACATGGTCGCGCCCAACAAGCGTGCCGGCGCCATCGCGATGATGTTCGCGGGCCTGACCATCGCCAACGTTCTCGGCGTTCCGTTCGGCACTCTGCTGGGCCAGCAACTCGGATGGCGCTCGACCTTCTGGGCCATCACTGTCATCGGCGTCATCGCCCTGATCGGAATTGCAGCACTCGTCCCGACGACGCCTGCCAGCACGACCGGTGGCGGATTGCGCGGAGAGTTGGGGGCATTCCGCAACAAGCAGGTATGGCTCTCGATCGCCATCACCATCCTCGGCTACGGCGGAATGTTCGGAGCCTTCACCTACATCGCCTTCACCCTCACCGAGGTCACCGGCTTCGCGACGTCCAGCGTTCCGTGGCTGCTCATCCTCTTCGGCTCGGGCCTGTTCGTCGGTAACTTCCTCGGAGCCAAGGCGGCCGACCGCTCGCTGACGAAGTCGCTGGTCTGGATTCTCGCGATCCTGACCGTCGTTCTGATCGTGTTCGCCGCCACCGCCGAGAGCAAAGTCATGACCGTGATCTCGCTGTTCTTCATGGGCGCCTTCGGTTTTGCGACGGTTCCAGGTCTGCAGATGCGGATCATGAACTACGCGTCGGCCGCACCGACCATGGCATCGGGTGCAAATATTGCCGCCTTCAACGTCGGCAACGCGCTCGGGGCATGGCTGGGCGGAATCACCATCGCCGCGGGACTCGGCTTCACCTCCCCGATCTGGATGGGGGCGGCGGTCACCGTCGCCGGTCTGCTGGTCCTGATCGTCGCGGCGAAGATCGACCGCCCGGCAGCGTCAGAGCAGTCGACGTCGAGCACCTCGCTGCACCCGACCGCCGCCTGAACCTGGCCATTGCGCTCTGACCCCCGCGTGAACGTATCGCTCCCCTTGTCCAACAAGGGGAGCGATACGTCCGCTACCCCGAGCCTTCGACGCACCGAAGTGTTGGACTCGATACGTACCCGCCGGAGTATCGACCGGAACATCCCACGTGATGCGCACGACGGAACCGTTGCTCCCGACCCGGCGCCAGTGCAGTTTGGTGGACCAGTCGTTGTCGTCGGCGACCCGTGTCCAGGATCCGCCGGTATTTCGCTGGATCTCGTAGAAGGTCCCGTTTCGGTGAGTGTCGTTCTTGGGGTGGCCGGTGACGAACTCGACGGCAACCTGCGCACCCGGTGAGCCGTCGCCGGGCTGGACGGTCGCATCGCCGAATTGTGTTCCCGGCAAGGGCTCGTCGAAGTCGACGCCAGGTCCGAAGCTGGGTTGGAACCCGGACAGGTCGGCCGGCGCGGGGCCGCGAGGAGGTTCGGTGCCGTCGCGCATCGCGGCTGCGAGAGCGGCGTACCCCTGTTGATAGGCCGGCAGTGTGTAACGGCCGAACATCGTCGAACCGCCCTCGTACTGCTGCGAATCGTATTCCTGTGGCGTGGTGCAGTAGCTCGAGTACGAGTTCGCGTAGCCCTGGAAGATGACGTTCTCGAGGGGAACCCCAAGCTCCTCGGCGACGGTTCGACGCACTCGTAATCCGGAGACGATGGTGAATTCCGCAGGGCCACCGACGATGTAGAACTGGCCGATCCGCAGGATCTGGATCTTCAGTACGTTCGGCACCCATCCGCCCGGTGGCAACAGGCCGACCGGAACGACTACGAGCTTGGGGGCCTGTGCATCCTGAAGCCATTGAGGCACAGGAGCATCCATGCCGCCCAAGGCGTCGATCATGGGGTTTCGGGTGCCCTCGGGGAAGATCGGAATTGCCGGCCCGTCCTCGACGCTTCCGGCGCTCATTGCCGCACCGATCGCTGCCGGTGCAGTGCGGTGCTCGCGCCCGTCCGGGGTGAATCTTCCGCTCACCACCTGATTTGCCATGTCCAGGTACATGATCCGACTGTCGACACCACCAGTGACGGTTTCGGAGGCCGAGCCGAAGGCAGTTCGAGCCGCCGCAACCTGGCGCAGCCCGATGATGCGTGCATTCTCGAATTCGTCCTCGGTCGGTCCGCGTCCGGGCTCGAGGAAGAGGTTCGGTGACATGTCGCCGCTGTTGGTCTGCGGAAAAGCGGCAATGAAACTGGTGTCGCCGTCGAGGTAACGCACACCCCGGTCGTCGTGCTCCCAGAAGTACGCCGCGGCGCCCTTGTTGTCCCCGGAGATGAGATGGTTCTCGTTCGTGAGCGAGGCGCAGTGGGTGGCGAACCAGTTGATCGCACCGATGTCCTTGCTGCCCCGGCTGATCCGCATGACACGCATGTGGTGATCGTTGCCACCGGGGTAGTAGGCCTTGTCCTCTTCGGGGTTGAGGTCGAACGCCACTCGTGATCGGTTGACGCTGGCATCGGTGAGATCGGACCGCCCGAAACGGACGGAGCCCGGCGCCAGGTTCTCGTGGGCAGCGCTGATCGCCTCGACCATGCCGTTGACCTCGGCTTCGAACACCTGCAGTTCGAAGCCGAGAACTGCGAGGTTGTACGCGTAGTTGTGCGAGGCCCCACCACATGCCGCGTGTGAATGGATGGCCGTCAACATGACGTTGCGTTCGGTGTAGATGTCGCCGAATTTCCCAGCCAGCCGGCGTAGGACCTCGTCGTGAACGGACTGGAAGATCATGCAGTTGTCGACGCACACGTAGGCGACCCGTGACCCGCCGGACTCGAAGATGAAGGCGCGTGCGCGCATTCGCTGGTGCAGTCCTTCGGCGCGTTGGTCGAAGCTCGAGTAGCCCATCATGCCGACTTCGGCGACCGGTCCGGTCACATCGGAGATCCCGACGCCCACCTGCAACGACGACGACTTGTCGATACGTGCGGGTGAAACGGTGCGTGCCGGCGAAGCTGCGACGGCCTGGTTCGTCGACAGAGCGGCGAGCGCAGGTGCGGCGGCAGCGCCTGCCAGTACGGTGCGTCGGGTGATCTGCACGAGTGTCCTTTCGGGCGGTCTGACGCGAGTTGGTCAACCGTCCAGGAGTGTAGCCCGAGTCACACGTGACCGAAAGGGGTGCCGTCGGCTGACACTCAGATCGTTGTCGCCTCCCCGAACGTCATCGCCAGGTTTTTGATGGTCGTGGTCATCAGGGCCCGGCGGGGGAGTCCCAGTTTCCGAAGCTCCGCCGCCATCGGGTGACTACCCAGCTGAACCTCTGCTCCACCAGGGCGCGATTTGACGCCGGTCGGCGCCATGTCCCACGACGTGCACCTGGTTGCGCCGTCGAGATGCGAGTACGCGGCCAACGACATGTTGGCTCCGCCGCCAGGCACGCTGACGCCGGACTTCACACTCAACTGTGTGATGAGTTTGCCGTCGCGCGAGACGGATCCGCGCTTGACCGAGCCGACGTGCTCGGTGTCGAACTCGGCGAGCACCTTCGGGAATCCCCAGATTTCCCGGCCGGCGGCCTTGGTGAACTCTCCGTCCACCGGCAACTCGTGAATGAGTGCCCCTGCAGTTCCGGCAGCGAGCGAACGTAGATCTCCCAGCACCGAGGTTTCGGGAGGCGCGGTGTGGCTACGCACCATGTACGTCACCCCGAATTCGTTGTACGGCCCCAGATCCCCATCGATGTAGTCGACAAAAACCAGGCCGCACAGCGCCCGGCCGGGACGGTACTGGAGCACGGTCAAGCCGGTGTAATCGATGATCGACTGCGCCGTTGCGCTGGGTACCGAGTACAACGCCATGAAGGCCGACGCGGTGCGAACTTCGACGGGCATCTCGACCTTCTTGCCCAGAATCGTGTAGCTCATGGCGCGACCACCCCGCGGAGTCCGTCGGATCCGTAGACGGGTTCGAGCATCGAGCGGAAATCCGGTCCGCGGCGCAGCATTTGGCCTCCGTCGACGTTGATGATCTGCCCGGTGATCCAGGTGGACTGCGGTCCGAGGAGGAAGGAAGCGAGTCCGGCGACGTCCTCGACCTCGCCGACGCGTTCGAGCGGAGTGTTGGCCAGGTAATCGTCCAGGATGGGGCCACCGTCGGTGATGAGCGCGACCAGATCCGTTCGGGTCAGACCCGGCCGGATCGCATTGACACGAATGTTGCTGGCGCCCAGTTCGTCTGCCGCCAATTGCACCAGGTGGTCGACGCCGGACTTCGAGACGCCGTACGCGCCGAACCAGCGATGTGTGTTGCTGCTGGCGATCGACGAGATCGCGACGATGGATCCACCGCCTCCTGCCACCAGCGCCCGGGCGCCGTGCTTGATCGTCAGCATGGTCCCCGTGACGTTGAGGTCGACGGTGCGGCGCCACGCGTCGACGTCGAGTTGCGTGACCGGTGCGATGGTTTCGTTCCCGCCGGCGCAGGCCACGACTCCGTCGAGCTTTCCGGTGACGGAGACCGCCGCGGCAACAGCGGCGACGACGTCTGCCTCGATCGTGACGTCGGTAGGGGAGACGCTGACCGATCCTTCCGGACTCGACTGCCGGATCGATTCGGCGGCAGCTTCGAGTTTCTCCTTGTTGCGTCCGCAGATCGTGACGTGAGCGCCAGACGCAACCAGCGAACGAGCGATGCCCAGACCGATGCCACTACCGCCGCCGGTCACCAGTATCGATGTGCCGGTGAAAGTGGGTATGCCCGCTGAGGCGGTGTCGTCGTCCATGTGTGTCTCCTGGTCGTTGCTCCGGCGGGCTCGCGTGCTGATTCTGGAGGTTTTCCGGTTCGGCTTCGGTGAAAACGCCCCACGCTATATAGGAACAGGTTCTACTTATTGTGGCAAGGGTTGTGCGAGAGGTGGAGTGATGGCTACCAGACCGACCTTCGATTTGATCGACGGACGCTTCTACAGCGGAGACCTCGGGAATGTGCGCGACGCATACGCCTGGATGCGTGATCACGAGCCCGTGTACCGAGACGACGCCAACGGAATCACCGCGGCCGCGAGCTACGACGCCGTCGTCGCAGCCGAGCGGGATCCCGAACTGTTCTCCAACGCCGGCGGCATCCGCCCCGAAACGGGTCCGTTGCCGCAGATGATCGACATGGACGACCCGCAGCACCTCACGCGTCGGCGCTTGGTCAACGCGGGTTTCACACGTAAGAAGGTCGAAGCCAAGGCCGGCCGTATCCGGGAGATCTGCGATCAACTGATCGACGCCGTCTGTGAGAAAGGAGAAGCCGACTTCGTCGCAGACCTGGCCGCACCACTTCCCATGGCCGTCATCGGCGACATGTTGGGTGTCCGTCCCGAGGAACGCGCGTTGTTTCTGCGGTGGTCGGATGATCTGGTGAAGGCATTGGGAAGCAACGCTTCCCAGGAGCAACTGCAGGCCATGATGGCTGCGTATGTCGACTTCACCGCGTACATGATGCGAACCATTGCCGAGCGGAGGAGCGAGCCGGCCGACGATTTGGTGAGCACGTTGATTCACAGTGAGGTCGACGGCGAGGCCCTCTCCGATCAGGAAATCGTCAACGAATCCCTGCTGATCCTGATCGGCGGTGACGAGACCACACGGCACGTGCTCAGCGGCGGCATGGAACAGCTACTGCGCCATCCGGACCAGCGCCGGRAGCTAGTCGACGATCCCGATGCCATTCCCTTGGCAATGGAGGAGATGCTGCGGTGGTCCTCGCCGATCAAGAACATGGCTCGAACCCTGACCCGTGACACCGATTTCTTCGGCGCGCAGCTGAAGGCAGGTGAGAAGATGCTGCTGCTCTTCGAATCGGCAAATTTCGACGAGTCCGTGTTCCTGAACGCCGAACGGTTCGATATCGGCCGCACACCGAATCCACACGTGGCCTTCGGCTTCGGAACGCATTTCTGTCTGGGTAATCAGCTGGCCAGGCTCGAGGGGCGGATCATGTTCGAGCAACTCTTCGCCAGGCTGCCGGGAATGGCACTTGCCACCGACGCGCCGTTGCAGCGGCGTGCCGCCAACTTCGTGTCCGGTCTCGAATCGATGCCGGTGCGGTTTACCGCTTCGGCGCCGTCAGCCGGGTAGTTGGCAGTTGGGAGGCGCAGCATCTTCGGAGAGGGGGCTGCCCGCCGGATTGACGTAGACGACCTCGAGTACCAATGGTGTTGTCTGCGAGTTGTTTCCGATGTGCACATGATCTGAACCGCTCGGTTCGATCAAAGTATTTCCGGCGCTGTAGATCCCGTCGACGGAGCAATCGGATCGGTAGTGGCTCAACGTGCCCTGCGCGATCAGTGCGTAGAGCGTCCCGTCGTGGAAGTGCCAACCGGTGGAACCGCCGGGGTCGATGGTGATCTGACGCAGGATGTAGTCCTTGCCGTCGAAAGTCACCTGCCCGAGAATTTCACCGTGTACTCCCGTGCTCGGTGTTGCCGACGCATTGATCGGCGTCAGAGACAGCCCGATCGCTGCGGACACTGCAAGCAGAACCTGATGGCGTTTACGCATGAGCGGCCCTCCCAGACGGATGTGCTCCTGAGTGTCCTCCGTCGATGCCCGGTTTATCCCAGTTTTCGTGGATCCAGCACTGCGAAGGCAGAGGTATGCCCTTGAGAGGCGGTTACGCTCGTGCCATGCGGCAAGTCGCGACGAGGCGCCGGAGCCAGCCGCCGCCTGCGCGCTTCATGTTCGAGGCATTGATCGATCCGTACCGCCAGCCCGCCCGGCACTGGCTGGAACTTCTCGAGAGCGAGATCGCACCGGAGATCGTCAGGGCTGAAGAACCGGAGTTGGTGATCTGGTCGTCGATCTGGCCGGACCGCCCCGACGCCGTCATCCGATTCGACATCGAGGCGGTCGGAAACGGCACGATGCTGCGTTGGACGCTTTTCCTCGAAGATCCGATACCGTCCGAGGCGGAGGTCGTGCGGATGCGAAAGCGGCTCAACACCTTGATAAATGCGAATCTCAGGTTCAACTTCGGCCAATAGTTCGCCAAAAGCGGGAACTCTGTGGGCGCCCGTCCCGCCTACCTGCAATTGCGATACGGCATGGACAAAGCCGCCGGCACCGAAAAGGTGTCCAGCGGCTTCACAGCGTCGGTGCTCGTCTTGCGCCTCTCGGCAAGTGGCCGCTCGAATCGGCATTTCTTTCGGTGGTACCCGGGGCAAAGAACTTCAGCACCGATGGCCTGTCGAGATGCAGCGAAGATTGGCGGGACGTGCGCCGCCACTTTGGTGGGCTTCGGGCGAGTCTCCGAAGCCCGCCAAAGTAGTTGCTTCGGCTCCAATAGCTTCTGAAAACTCAGACCGCAGGATCGGAGCGGCGCCGGTGAGGATTCGCGGTGTGAGCAGAGTAAGTAACGATGCGCTGGCCGACCCGTGCGGCCATGAGAGTGGAGACGCCGCTGGGCAGTAGCGGGTCATAGCCGGTGAGTTCGGCGATGCGGGAGAGCCGGTAGGTAACTGTGTTGCGATGGATGAACAGTGCCTGGGCGGAGACGTTGTGGTTGAACTCGCTGTCGATGAACGCATCGAGCGTCTCCAGCAGCGCAGGATGATCGGCAAGGGGATCGAGTAACGCTGCCAGGGCCGTCAGCGTGGGTCCGCCCGCAGCCACGGAATACTCGAATATCATGCGATTTCGGGTGCAGACCGTTTCAGCCCGGCCGAGGGCGCGGGCGGTCTCGGCGACGGTCCGTGCTTCGGCATAGGCCCCGGGGATGTCCGCCCGCGTAAGTGCGGTCGCGACCCCAATCCAGAATTCAGACTGAATGGCACTGTTGGACAGTACGATTCGGCTGGCTAACGCCGACGCCGGATCGCGTTCGTCGCCCGGGCGCAGGGGGACGAGCGCGATCCAACCGCCGTTGTCGCGGTAGAGGAAGGTGCCCGGGAGCAGCCCGAGCCGGTCGCGGAGGGCGGTGAGGGTGCCGGGCGCCGGTTGACCGAGTCGTACCGCGGCAACGATGAACGATTCCGCGATGGGGATCTCGGGTGCGCCCGTCCATCCGCTGACCTCGCGTCCAGCGAGCAGGTCGGCGGCGATCTCGCCTTGGCGTTCCAGGATGTCCCAGCGTGGCTGCCGGCTGTCCTCGATCAGGGTGGTGGCGATGTGTGTGACCACCAGATTGAGGTAGTTGGTCAGGCACAGCCCGAGTTTGGGCAATAGCGGGTACTCATCTGGTTCGAGGGTCAGGATGGACTCGCTCCATAGGAATGCGGTGCCGACCCGGTAGTTGGTCAGGATCTCCTCGAGGGACATGCCGTCACGGATCAGTCGCAACGCCCGTTCGACGATCGGGCGGGTGTCTTCCCTGGTCAGTTCGTGTTCCATGACGAGTGACCGGAAGAACAATGCGATGTTGAGCTGCACGCTGGGCACGAAGTCTGCGTCCAGCATGGAGTGCGGCAGCAGGTCGTCGGTCTTTAGAGTGGTGGCCAATCCGGCCGCCCGGGCGTGCGCCCGGGCGATCACGTGCTGCCATTGCTCGTCGTGCGCGGGCCCGGGTTCGGGGGAATGCGCCATATTGCCTCCTCAGTCACTGGTACCCACGACCAATTCGCTCAAGCTCCTGGGAAGCCTGCGGGCAGAGGGGCGGGGGACCCGAGATTGAACTTCGGACCTGGGGACAAGCCGCGCAGTACGGCGCTGGTCCACGCTACCGCCGGAGCCCAACCAGTGACGGCATTGAGTCCGTGCTCGGGCAACGGTACGGTGATGAACCGCATGTCGGCACCGCTGTCCCAGTACTTGTTCACTGTCGGCAGCACTGTCGAGGGTGGCACGATCTCGTCCCAGATGCCGTGCCACCACAGGATCGGGCTGTCCGGGATGTGCTTGCCGAGACTGTTTTCTTCGAGCACTTGCATGACCGCAGGTTCGGTGTCCAACGATTTACCTGGCTTGAAATATGCGCTGAGTGGGCGGTAAGCCCCTGAGGGCGCGATGGTGATGACACAGCGAGATTGGAAATCGCGCAGCAATTGCTGGCCTTCCTCGGTGAGCAATTCCTCAGGCCGGAACACGTCCGGGTATTCCCGTGCCAAGGCTACGAACCCGAGCCACATGGTGAAATTTCCGGCTCCCGCGAGTCCGGGGTGCGGCTGCACTGCATATCGTGCGATGCCGGTGAGGCTGCCTGGGGTGGCGCCCGCGGCCGTGCCCAGCAGCCGTACGTCGGGCGCGTAGGTCGCACGCAGTTCGGCAGCGCGCATCGATCCCGAGCCGCCACCGGAGTATCCGTACAACGCGATGCCGGGATCGGCCAGGCCCAGCCCCTCATCGTTCTTCACCGCGCGCAGGCTGTCCAGCACCATCTTGCCCTCGGCATAGGTGTTGAACGTGTTGAACTTGCCGTCGAAGTCGGGGACGTTGATGGCGAAGCCCTGCGCCAGCCAACCGGCCACGAGCGGGGACTCCTTCATCGTGCCGACCTGCAAGGTGTGCGACGGATTGCAGGACGAATCGGTGGAGTCGATGGCCTCCTGGAACGAGACCACCGGCCGGGTACTTCCCTGCCACGGAATGCCTGGCACGATGACCGTCGTGGCTGTCACGATCGGATTGTCGTGGACATCGTTGGATCGGAAGAGTAGTTGCTTGGTGTAGACGGGAACCGGAATACCGACCAACCGGGTCTGCACCTCCCGAGTGCGCACAATCTGACCAGGTGCATAGGACGCGAGGTCCTCCGGATCGTTGTACCAGGGGTCTTCCGAGGGGGTCGGAATCGGCAGCTGATCGTAGAGTTGCGGTTCGGACGGCAGTTGTGGGAGCTGGTTCTGGTCCGGAGGAAATACGATATCGGTGGGATCACCCGCCGCAGTATTCGCACCGACCAGCACAGCTACCGCGGATATCATTGCCACAGTCGAGTGTCGCAACCACGTCTTACTCATTTAGCCTCCAGCGTCATCGCCATGAGGTGAAAGCCTCCAGGCGTCTGGAACAAGAACACCGCATGACGCGGTGTGAAATCTTCGGCACGATCCCAGCGGTGATTGCAATTATTAGTGCATGTGCACAATCGAATCGGCTGCGCTTCATCTGACTGGACAGGAATTGCTGGCGGGACGCTCCAGGAAGGACGCGATGCGCGTAGGCCCCGGTATCGAGTAGGGCAATCTACGGTCCCCTGGGGGGAAATGCTGGGAACCGATGTTCTATTCGTAGCCACATCGTTTCCCTCTTCGCAGCGAATACTTTCGGTGAAACGTATGCCGGTGGGAACTTTCCCGGCAGGGTAAACGTAGAGTAAAGAACAAGGCTTCTTTCGCATCGACAGAGAGACCCATGGACAGCCACAGACCCAGGCCGGACACACCCCACTACGTGAACGCATGTGATGGCGAGGTGTCCGGCTCATGATGATCGCCCTGACACTGCTGCTCGGTGTGCTGGTCGTTCTGCTGATCACCGCAGTGACCGGCTACTTCGTTGCCCAAGAGTTCGCCTACATGGCCGTGGACCGATCCCGGCTCAATTCACTCGCCCAGGCCGGCGATTTGGGGGCGCAGCGGGCTCTGGCGGTGACGCGACGCACCTCGTTCATGCTCTCCGGCGCCCAGCTGGGTATCACGGTCACCGGTCTGCTCGTCGGTTACGTCGCCGAACCTCTCATCGGTGAATCGCTGGGAACGATCTTCGGTGGCATCGGCATTCCCACCGCCGTCGGGCTCGCGATCGGTGCTGTCTTGGCTTTGCTGTTCTCCACTCTGGTCCAGATGCTCTTCGGTGAGCTCTTTCCGAAGAACCTGGCCATCGCCCGTCCCGAACCGGTGGCCCGGTGGCTAGCTCGCTCGACCACCCTCTATCTGAAACTGTTCGGCTGGCTGATCTGGATCTTCGACCAAGCGTCGAACCTGCTGCTTCGCGCCCTGAAGATCGAGCCGGTGCACGACGTCGAACACTCCGCCTCCGCCCGCGACCTCGAGCACATCGTCGCCGAGTCCCGCGAAACTGGGACTCTGCCGCCCGAGTTGTCGACGATGCTCGATCGTATTCTCGATTTCCCCACTCGTCCGGTGGAGCACGCGATGATCCCGCGCACCCATGTCGACACCGTCCGCGCTGACGACTCCCTCGACCACGTCATCACTCTCATGGGGCGAGGGCACTCCAGATATCCCGTCGTGGGGGCAGATTCCGAGGACATCGTCGGCGTCATCCACCTTCAGGATGTTCTCGGCCTGACGCCGACCACTGATCTGACTGTGCGCGCACTCACCCGCTCCGCCCTGATCTTCCCGACGATACTTCCCCTGCCGAAGGCCCTGGCCGAACTCACCGACAGCAAGAACCAACTCGCTTGCGTCATCGACGAATACGGTGGATTCGCCGGAATTATCACCCTCGAGGACATCGCCGAAGAACTCGTCGGCGAAATCACCGACGAACACGACCCCGATCTGCCACTCGAACTACCCAGCGAGGACGGATCGTGGACCGTCGACGGTGGCGTGCACCTCGACGAGATCGAACGCACCATCGGACACGACCTCCCGAGCGGTGACTACGAGACGATCGCCGGCTTCACCATCGCTCATCATGGCGAACTTCCGGCCGAAGGGACCCGAATCCGCGTCGAATTGCCACCTGATCCCGCCGACCTGATTTCCGACGGCGAACAACCCCGACATTCACTGGTCATCGATGTCCTGTCCGTCGAGCGGCACGTCCCGGCATCACTACGACTACGCCTCGACCCCACCGAGATGGCCGGGACTGAAGCCGCGGAGGAGAACCGATGAGCAATCCCTGGATCGTCATTGCGATCACCGTCGGCCTCATCGCATTGAGCGCCTTCTTCGTCGCCGTCGAATTCGCCCTCATTTCCGCCAAACGGCACCGCCTCGAAGACGCCGCCCCCAACAGCCGCTCCGCCCGAGCCGCACTGCGCAGCGCCTCCGAACTAACCGTGCTCCTCGCCGGCTCCCAACTCGGCATCACCGTCTGCACCCTCGCACTCGGCGCGATCACCAAACCCGCCGTCCACCACTGGCTCACCCCTGCCTTCTCGAATTGGGGTATGCCGCTGTGGATCGCCGACGTCGCCGGTTTCGTTCTCGCGCTGATCATCGTGACTTTCCTGCATCTGGTCGTCGGTGAAATGGCACCGAAATCCTGGGCGATCGCCCACCCCGAGAAATCCGCCACACTGCTCGCCATCCCGATGCGCGGATTCATGTGGATCACCCGGCCTCTACTGCAATCGCTGAACTCGATGGCCAACTGGCTTCTGGTCAAAGTCGGTGTGCAACCGGTCGATCACGTCGGCAGCGGCCAGGACCCCGACGCCTTGCGGCACCTGGTCGAGCACTCCACCAACGTCGGAGCCCTCGACGCCGGATACTCCGCGCAACTCTCCGGCGCCCTCGACATGCAGACCCTGACCGTCCGCGATCTGCTTCCGAGCAACAAAGCTCCGACCTCCGTCACCACATCCGCGACCATGAACCACGTTCGATCGGTATCGAAACAATCAGGGCACCTACGAATCCTCGTTCGCGACAACGGTGTTCCTCTCGGGATCGTGCACGTTCGCGACACCCTGCTCCAACCCGACCACACCCGCGCCGAGGACATCATGCGACCGGCGTTCACCCTTGCGCCCGATACCCCCGTCCACCTCGCACTCGCCTCGATGAGGGAGAGCCGAAATCACCTCGCCGTAGTCACAGACGAACGAACAACGGTCGGCATCATCACTCTCTCCGATGTTCTCTCGCGATTGTTCCCGCGGTCCGAACCAGCAATCTGACCCGGGCTTGGGCACGACGATCAGATCTCAGGTTGCTCGAAGCGATGCTCGAAAGGAACGACCAGATCGTCGTGCCCAACGACCGGTGTTCAGATCAACTCCGGATTCTCGGCGTACACCTCTTCGAGGATCGACATGTCGAACAGTTGGTCCGCCGTAATCTCCAGCCCCGCTTTCGACAGTGCTGCGATGTTCTGTTCGATCAGTTGGGGTGTCATCGTGAACAACCCGTTTGCTTTGGTATCTGCCGACACCACAAGATCGTTCTGTGCGGTGGCTTCCTTGATCTGCTCTTCGAGTTCCAGGTTCTGGTCCTTGCCGTAGACCTCGACGGCAAGCCGCGCCGACTCTGCCGGATCAGCGACCGCATCCTTCCATCCCTGGATCTCGGCCTTCAGGAATGCCTTGAGCTTGTCCCTCTCGTTGTCGATGGTGGACTGGAGAACCGTGAACGATTCGGCGACCAACGGCAGGTTGTAGTCCGCGAAGAGGAAGTGGGCGTTGGGGAAACCTTTGGCGGCCAGTGTGATCGGCTCGTTGGTCACGTAGGAGACCCAGCCGTCCACCTCGCCGTTTGCCAGGGGGCTCGGATCGAACTGCGCGGGCACGATCGTCATCTGGCTTTCGGTCAGGCCGTTGGCTGCCAGGAGAGCTCCGAAGACGAGCTGATTGGAATCCTGGACGCCGATCTTCTTGCCGATCATGTCTTGCGGTGAGTTGATCGGTGCCGCAGCCGAACTGACAATCGCAAACGGATTCTTCTGGAACGTCGCCCCGACGATCTTTGCCTCCAGTCCGTCGAGTACGGCGGGTGCTGTGAGCTGCGGTGCGGACATTCCGATCCACACCTTGCCGGTGTCCAAGCCGGCTTCGACGCCGGTACCGGCTGCGCCGCCTGCCACCAGGTCTACATTCCCGAACCCGGCATCCTTGTAGTACCCCTTGTCGAGAGCGAAGTACTCACCGGCGAACTCGATGTTCTTGATCCAGGACAACTGCACTGCAACTGTTCCGAATTCGGAACCGTCGTCCGTGGTTCCGCCACTCGAACTGCTGGAGTCACTGCTACACGCGAGCAATGACGCACTACCGGCGACTGCGATGCCGGTCAGCGCGGAGTAACGGAAGAAGGCCCTGCGGTCCAGCTGGCGGACGGGCTTGAATGGCGTCATGAATCGGAACACTAGGGCCAGTCGGTTTCGTTCAGTTTGCTTGGGAGACAGAGTTTGTTGAGGTCGTGTTAACAGATGTCACGACTTGCCCGCCGAAGGACCGAAACGAGACAGAGCGATGCTTTCGAAGATCCCGACCACGGCGTAGAGGACGATCGACACCACGGTGATCACCACGATAGATGCCCACAATTCGTTGTACTGGTAGCGCGGAATGGCTTTGATCATGCTCGAACCCAAGCCTTGACCGCTACCGAGCCATTCGCCGATCAGTGCTCCGATCAAAGCGCCGGGCACTGACACCCTAGCGGCGGCGAACACCGCCGGAAGTGCGGACGGTACGGACACCATTCGCAATGCGGTCCAACGACTCCCACCGTACGCAGCTATGAGGTCTTGTGCCTGAGCCGGAGCGGCACGTAGACCGACCATGATCATGACGAGGGCTGGGAAGAACACCACTATCGCAACCATGACCGTCACACCCACGATTCCGCGGCCGAATATCAGGACGATGATCGGGGTCATCGCAACGAGAGGAACAGATCGTAGAAGCATTGCAACGGGCATGAAAGTCTGTTCGACAGTGCGGGAAACGACGAAGATCGATGCCACCACGAGCGCGGCAGTCATTCCGACGGCAAAGCCGACACTGGCGTCGCGCAGAGTGATGAACAGGTTGTCGATGATGCCCGAACGAGCGTCGGCGGATTTTGGGCCGGAGAACAGGTACTCCCAGACGTCGGCCGGCGTCTTTCCCACACGCGGGCCGACCTGGGGGAAGGCGTTGAGGAAGACCACCCAGATGACAAGCAGCAGTGCCGAGGCGATGGCAATCGGAGCGAGGAATCTCAATGTTCCTCGTACCGCGGTCATTTCTGTGCTCCCGGAGCGCTCGTCCACGGGGTGACGAGCCGGGCGATCGCTGCGACGACGGCGTATCCCAGGCCGGCGAGCAAGGCGGCGGCGATGGCCATTCCCCACGTTCGCGGGACGTTGTACGACGTCTGAGCGGCCGTGAGTGCGACGCCGATCCCGCTGTCCACCCCGCCGAGATACTCTCCGAGGATGGCACCGAGTACAGCCGAGGGTGCAGCAATCTTGAGGGCGGCAAAGGTGCTCGGAAGTGCGCTCACAAGTTGAACTTTGGTGAACTTCTGCCAACGCCCACCACCGTAGGCGGCAACGAGATCGAGACTCGTCTTGTCGGCCGATCTCAGGCCAGCGAGTGTACCGACCATCGTGGTGAAGAAGCAGTACATCGCGGCGAGAAAGATCGTGGGGGTCCGGCCGCCGAAGACGACCAGGATGATTGGGCCAAGCGCCAAAAGCGGTGTGCAGTAGCTCAGGATCGCCAATTGTGTGGCCAATCCCTCGATGGGCGGAATGAGGACGACAAGCACGGCAAGCGTGATCGCCAGCAGATTTCCCCAGAGAAAGCCCTGCAGCGCACCGGAAGCCGTGACGGTGAAATTGGGTCCGTAGAGCGACCAACCGTCGTCGAACATCGTCGAAACAACCACCCACGGCGTCGGAATCGTACCTCCCGCAACACCGGCCGCCGCCAGAATCCACCAGAGAGCGATCAGTCCGCAGATGCCAACTGCACCGCCGAACCACGTTGGACGCTTCAATCGGATCCGGCGCGGTACAGATGGCTGCGCGGCCGCGGTCGCGACGTTCTCGATATCGGTAATTGTCATGCGACGCCTGCTTTTCCGAAGAGCAGTCCGGAGAGGTAGTCGTGGATCTCGTGGAACTCGGGTGTACGCATCATCTCGGGAGTACGCGGGCGCGGCAGGTCGATCGGCACGACTTCGAGGACGCGTCCGGGCCTCGGCGTCATGACGGCAACGACGTCGGAGAGGAACACGGCTTCGGCGATTCCGTGAGTCACCATCAACGTGGTCGCCGGTTTCTCGGTCCAGATCCTGAGCAATTCGATGTTGAGCCGTTGGCGGGTCATGTCGTCCAGTGCGCCGAAGGGTTCGTCGAGTAGCAGGACACTCGGCTTGACCACGAGCGATCGTGCGATCGACACACGCTGACGCATACCGCCGGACAATTGAGCGGGCTTGGCCTTCTCGAATCCTTCGAGGCCGACGAGAGCGATCAGGTCGGCGATCTGGTCGGGGTCGGGATCGATGCCGGCAACATGAAGCGGCAGTTTGATGTTGGAGGTCACCGTCCGCCACGGCAGCAAAGCCGAATCCTGGAAGGCGATTCCGAGTTCGCGGCGCTTGCGTAACTCGGCGGGCGACTGTCCGTTGACAAGTGCTGTTCCCGACGTCGGAGTGTCGAGGCCCGCAAGGATGCGGAGAACGGTGGACTTCCCGCATCCGGACGGCCCGAGCAGAGACAGAAAGGAGCCTTCGCTGGTTTGAAGGGACACGTCGGTCAGCGCGGTCACCGACCGACGACCCATCTCGAAGGTCTTGCCGAGGCCGGAGATGTCGAGACCGGTTCCAGCGGGGCGAGGTGTGGTGACGGGACTGGTCATTCCCGCACAGTACGAACGTCCGGTTGCGGTCATGTTGCCTGCGCGTCACCGCTGCGTGAGGCTGGTTCGGCGTCTCCTGTCACAGCGCCGTGGTGAGATGGACGTCTGGACGGAGTGAGGGGAGCGAAGATTGCTGAAGTTGTACCGGGCCGAGCGTTCGGACATCTTGGTCTCGGCGTTGGCCACGCTCCTCCGTACACCGCTGTCGGATCCATTCGCCCGGGAAACTGTTGCGGTGCCGGCCAAGGGCGTCGAGCGTTGGCTCAATCAGCGGCTGTCCTCCCAGCTAGGCACGTCCGGACCGTCAGCAGTGGACGGAATTTCTGCGAACATCGCGTTTCCTTCACCCGCGCGCCTGGTCGCGGAGTCCGTGGCCGCGGTCAGTGGTATCACGGCTGACGACGACCCGTGGTCGCCGACGCGATTGGTGTGGACGGTTCTCGACGTGATCGACGAGTCCCTCGGCGAGCCCTGGTGCGGAGTACTGGCGAAACATCTCGAAGGCCATCGTGAAGGTCGACGGTTTGCCTCCGCCACACATGTCACCGAACTCTTCCGCAGTTATGCCGCGCAACGCCCACAGATGCTGATCGACTGGGCCGCCGGGCGGTTGACCGACGGACACGGATTGGCGCTGTCGGAGGATTTCGAATGGCAGGCACGTCTGTGGTGCATCGTCGCGGACAAGATCGACGTTCCGGGGCCCGCAGAGCGACTGGGACAAGTGAGCCGCGCGCTGGTCGAGGACCCGGCCTTGGTCGACCTACCGGAACGCCTGTCGGTCTTCGGGCCGACCCGGCTGCCGGTCGATCAGCGAATGATCTTGAGCGCACTCAGTGCGAATCGGGACGTCCACATCTGGCTCCCGCATCCCAGCCCCGCGCTGTGGACCAAGATGAGCTCGCGCATACCGCCTCGAAGTGAGAGCACGATCCGACGTTCGGAAGACGGGTCAGCGCTGATATCCGCCAATCCGTTGCTGTCGAGTCTTGCTCGCGACGTTCGTGAACTTCAGATCAGCCTCGGTGCCGCCCAGTTCGAGTCGGTGCATCTTCCCGAACCAGCCGGCCCGAAATCCCTCCTGGCGACGGTCAAGGCCGATGTCATCGCAGATCGTGCTCCCAGCGTTGCAGCGGAACCGGATGGGACAGTTCAGGTCCACGCTTGCCACGGGCCGGCACGGCAGGTCGAGGTGCTCCGCGAATGCCTGCTCCGATTGTTCGAGGACGACCCGACATTGCAGCCGCGCGACGTACTCGTGATGTGCCCGGACGTCGAAACGTACGCACCCTTGGTTCGTGCTGCATTCGGGCAAGGCGTCCATGGCCACCCGGGGCATCTTCTTCGAGTAAGGCTGGCAGACCGCGGATTACGTCAGACCAATCCTGTCCTGGCCGTTCTCGGCTCTCTCCTCGACTTGGCCGACGGCCGGGCCACAGCCAGTGAGGTTCTCGACCTGGCAGCGACCGAGCCTGTCCGCACACGTTTTTCGTGGGGCGACGACGAATTGGAAAGACTGCGGGAATGGACGACGGAAGCGGGTGCTCGCTGGGGAATCGGTAGTCGGCAGCGTGCCACGTTCGGTCTCGATGCATTTCCGCAGAACACCTTCAACACCGCCATGGACCGAATCTTGTTGGGGGTCAGCGCGGACGAATCGGAAAATGCCTGGCTGGATCTCGCGCTACCACTCGATGACGTGGACGGCACAGACATCGACCTGACTGGACGTTTCGCAGAGTTCGTCGATCGCCTGGCAGTCTCGCTTCGCGATCTTGCCGGCCCACATTCGCCGGCCGAATGGCTTCGTGTGCTGATGCGGGCCCTGGATCTGCTGACCGACACTGCGCCCGCCGATTCCTGGCAGAGCGCGGGGGCCCACCGCGAACTGGTAGCTGCTGTCGAATTCGGCGGAGAGACGGTGTTACGTCTGGCCGATGTTCGCGCGATGCTCTCGCGCAGCCTCGCGGGCAGACCGACGCGTGCCAACTTCCGAACCGGCGAACTGACGGTGTGCACGATGGTTCCGATGCGTTCGGTGCCGCATCGCGTGGTCGTTCTGATCGGGCTCGACGACGAGGTGTTCCCTCGAACCGGTGGAGTCGACGGCGACGACATCTTGTCCCGTCATCCCGTTGTGGGGGAGCGCGATCTGCGCAGTGAAGACCGGCAACTGCTTCTCGATGCCGTGATGTCTGCGGGTGAGCATCTGATTCTGTTGTATACCGGTGCCGATCCGGTCACCGGCGTCGTCAGACCACCGGCGATCCCCCTCAGTGGCCTTCTCGACGTACTCAGTGCGACGGTAGGTCCGGACGCTGTGAACGGGGTGCTGACACGGCATCCGTTGCAGTCGTTCGACAATCGAAACTTCGCGCCGAACAAGCCGTTCAGCTTCGACACGGCAGCGCTGGCCGGTGCCAGGGCTGCTGCCGGAACACCGATCGAATTGCCGACAGTCTTGTCGGCCAAGCTACTCGAGGTGCATCCGAAGGAAGTGAACCTTGCCGACCTGGTGAACTTCCTCGTACACCCCGCCCGTGGTTTTCTGCGCCAACGCCTCGGCGTCCGGGTACCGGAACTCGACGACGACATCGCGGATTCGCTGGCAACCGAGCTCGATCCACTGTCCACCTGGGCTCTGGGTGACCGGATGCTTCTCTCGCGCTTGGCTGGACGCAGCTCTGCGGATTTCCGTGCAGCCGAGTGGCGCCGCGGTACTTTGCCGCCCTACAACCTGGGCGCCTCGGTTCTGGGCAACGTCGAGTGGGTGGTAGACCAACTTGCCGGTCTTGCATTGCCACACCTCGAGGGCGACTCCGAGGCTGTCGACGTCGACATCGACCTCGGTGACGGGCATCGTCTCACCGGAACGGTAACCGGTGTGCACGGCAATTCAGTGGTGCGGGCATCGTATTCCTCACTGGCGCCTAAACATCGGATGACGGCCTGGATCAACCTGCTCGCCTTGAAAGCACACGGCCGACCCGGTGCGCTCGATGCAGTCTCCATCGGACGGGGTCGGGGAAAGATAGCAGCGGCACGATCGGTGCTCGATGCGCCAGGCAATGCGGTCGAGATCCTGCAGCAACTGGTGAACCTACGCGAGCGGGGGCTGCAGCGTCCGTTGCCGATGTGGGCCGCTACTTCAGCCGAATATGCGCGCCGACGCTTTGGTGGCGAGTCGGTCGACGATGCGACAAACGGTGCGGACACCCAGTGGACCGGGCAGTACGGCGAGATGATCGATCCAAGCAACGCTTACGTTTTCGGAGAAGCTCGAACACTGGCGGAGTTGGCTGCGGATCCGCCGTCGGACGACGAATTCGTCTGGGCCGAGGAACCGACTCGATTCGGAGTTCTCGCCCGACGACTGTGGGATCCGTTGCTGACCAACGAAAGAGCGGAGTAACCCGTGGACTTCGACCTTTTGGGGCCGCTACCGACCGGCACCACGATGTTGGAAGCGAGCGCCGGAACTGGCAAGACCTACGCGATCGTCGGACTCGCGACCCGTTGTGTTGCCGAAGGTCTCGCTGACATTTCGCAAGTTCTGCTGGTGACATTCAGCCGGGCCGCCACTCAGGAACTTCGTGAGCGTGCCAGGGAGAGGTTCGCCGGAGTGTCCGCCGCTCTGGTCGACACGGAGGCGGCGAGGCGGTCGGATGATGATCTGGTGGCGTACCTCGCGACAGCTGACGACGAGGAGATCGGCGTGCGGCGTCGTCGACTCCTGCGCGCTCTCGCGGAGTTCGACGCCGGCACCATCACGACCACCCACAGTTTCTGTCAGAGGATGCTCGACGGACTCGGCATCGCCGGGGAACGCGAACCCGACACAACTTTTGTGGAGTCGGTCGACGACCTGATCAGTGAGGTCGTCTCGGATTTGTACCTCAGCCGCTACAGCCGGACGGACTCGTCTCCACCGTTTTCCACGAAGGACGCGCTGGCGATTGCCCGAAGCGCAGTCGGCGATGGTCAGGCAATTCTCGAACCCGACGGCGAGGAGGAGACCGCTCCCGGTCAGCGAGTCCTGTTCGCGGCGGCTGCTCGTCTCGAGGTCGAACGACGTAAGCGGACCAAAGGAATTCGCGACTTCAACGATCTGCTGACGCTGTTGCACGGTGTATTGACGGATCCGGAATACGGCCCCGTCGCGTGCCGTCGGGTGCGCGAAAAGTTCAAGGTCGTGCTGATCGACGAGTTCCAGGACACCGATCCGTTGCAGTGGGACATTCTGCGGTTGGCCTTCCACGGACACACCACCCTGGTCCTGGTCGGTGATCCCAAGCAAGCTATCTACGCGTTCCGCGGTGCAGAAGTCCTGAGCTATCTCGATGCGGTCGATCAGGCGGATGCACACCAGGAATTGACCACCAATTGGCGCAGCGATCCAGGGTTGTTGGCGGCACTCGAACACCTCTACGGCGGCGCCGCACTGGGTAACGAGGGTATCGTCGCGCATCCAGTGGAGGCGTCGCACAAGAAGTCTCGGTTGTCCGGCCCGGTGCCGATGCGTGTACGCCATCTGCCGCGTACCGGAGCCGGACCGCTCAATCGTTCGGGATTTCCGGCCGTAGGCAGACTTCGCAGTCGCGTCGCGGACGACGTCGCAGCAGACGTGGTCGGACTGCTGGGCAGCGATGCCCGCTTGGCGGTCGACGGTGATCCGCGCCCGGTCGAGCCGGGAGACGTCGCGGTATTGGTGCGCACCCACAAGCAGGTGGCGATGATTCGCGATGCCCTCGATGCCGTAGGTGTACCTTCCGTATTGACCGGCGGTTCCAGTGTTTTCGCGACACCCAGCGCAACACAGTGGCTGTGGCTGCTGCAGGCGATCGAGCAGCCGCACCGGTCTGATCGCGTCCGGTTGACCGCCCTCTCTCCGATTTTCGGGCGCACCGCCGAAGAATTGGACGTCGACGGCGACAACGTCGTCGCGGAACTCGCGGGTCAACTGCGCTCATACTCCGGGTTGTTCGCACGCGTCGGGTTCGCGGCCGTGTTCGAAAGGATCTCCGCCGAAACGAATCTGGAGAAGCGTGTACTCGCGGCCCCGTCCGGCGAACGAGATTTCACCGATCTGCGGCACGTCGCACAACTTCTCGGCCGCGTCGCCACCGAGGAAGCGTTCGGGTTGAGCGCATTGGTTCGCTGGCTCTCCGATCGGATCAAGGACCCGACGTCCGGGAGTGCCACCGACAGAAGCCGTCGCCTCGACAGCGATGCTGCCGCTGTACAAATCGCAACCGTGCACGCCACCAAAGGGCTCGAATTCCCGATCGTCTACGTCCCGTTCAGTTGGGAGAGCGTAGGCGGCTTCAACTCTCCGACGCAGTTGTTGCACGATCCGGAAGGGCGCCGCATCCTCGACGTCGGTGGGCAGGAAGGCCCGGGGCACAACGCGAGAAAGACTGTTGCGGAGGCTGAAGAAGCAGGCGAAGAACTGCGACTGCTGTACGTGGCGCTGACCCGGGCGCAGTGCCAACTCGTGCTCTGGTGGGCGCCCAGCTACGGGACCTCCCGCTCGCCGCTGCACCGGTTGATGCTCGGACGTACACCCGGCATCGCCGAACCTGCTCGGGTAGTGAAGGTGCTCGACGACGGTACAACCGCAGCACGACTCGCGACGTGGCCGGCAGCAGCTTCCGACGTGATCTCGGTGGAACCAGTAGGTCCACATCCACCGTCGCCCGTCCAGTGGTCCGGTGCGGCCGCAGACGTGACCGAACTGGCCGCGGCGCGTTTCGATCGAGACCTGGACACTCTCTGGCGTCGTACGTCGTACTCGGCACTGACCGCCGGAGCGCACCACGCGGTCACGAGCACCGACAGTGAGGTAGAGGATCCCGAAAAGGACGACGAGCCAAAGGATTCCGTAGACGTCGGGACCGTCACCCCCTCGCCGCTGGAGGCGTTGCCTTCACCGATGAACGGTCTTCCGGCGGGCGCCGCATTCGGCACGCTGGTGCATGAAGTGCTCGAGGTGGTGGACACTGCTGCTTCAGACCTGAGAGCGGAACTCCGTATACGCTGCGCCGAGGCGGTCTCGGTTCGGGCGGCCGAGGTCGACTCCGAAGCACTCGCGGATGCGTTGTTGCTGGTGATGCAGACTCCACTGGGATTCGGAACCTTGGCCACGATCGCGCCGAAAGATCGTCTTCCCGAACTCGATTTCGAACTCCCGCTGGCCGGTGGCGACGATCCGGTGTCGATGAGTGTCACACTTCGCGGAGTGTCGGAACTGTTGAGGCGCCACCTTCCCCCGGACGACATTCTGGCGTCGTACGCCGACCATCTTGACCGTGTCGAGACGTCACCGATGCGTGGGTTCCTGACGGGCAGTATCGACGCCGTCTTGCGGATCCCGGGCCCGTCGTTCGTGATCGTCGACTACAAGACAAATCGGCTGGGCCGCGGCGATCTGACGGCTGCCAACTACACGCGCGAACTCATGGCGACGGAGATGATGCGCTCGCACTATCCCTTGCAGGCACTGCTGTATTCGGTTGCGCTGCATCGATATCTGCGGTGGCGACTGCCCGACTACGATCCGCATCACCATCTCGGAGGCGCGCAGTATCAATTCGTGCGGGGGATGCTCGGCCCGGACAGTCCGCCGGAATGTGGTGTATTCGAATGGAAACCGCCTGCTCAGCTGACGGTTGAACTATCGGATCTGCTGGCCGGTCTTGATGCGTCCCACACAGTAGGGGAGAAGATTCGATGACCGAGGCGCAATTGGCGCAGCGCGCCAAAGGGATCATGCGAATCTTCAATGAAGCCGGGGTTCTGGTTGCCGCCGACGTTCATGTCGCGACGAGAGTGTGCAGCCTGGGCGGTGAAACTTCCGAAGAAGTGATGCTGGCCGCGGCGTTGGCAGTTCGGGCCGTGCGATCAGGTTCGGTGTGCCTCGATCTACGACGGATGCCTGATGTGAGCGTCGACAATGCGACGGAAGACGAACTCACGTCGTTGCCGTGGCCCGAACCGACGGAGATCGTTGCCGCCCTTCGCCTGAGCCCTCTGGTGATCGGCGGCAACGCCGGACCGCTCAGGCCACTCCGGTTGGTCGACACGGACGACGGTGAGCTTCTCTACCTCGATCGGTACTTTCTGCAGGAGCAGACGATTCGGCGAGTGCTCGACGAGCGTGCGTCCACGTGGCCGCCCGCCGACCTGGAAGCGGTCCGAACGCGCCTGGATTCGCTGTTCGTAGACGAGAACGGGCCGTCCACCAGCCCTGATCGTCAACGGATAGCCGCTGCTCTCGCCGCGACACAGTGGACGACGGTCATCGCCGGTGGGCCCGGAACCGGCAAAACCCATACGGTCGCACGTATTCTCGCTCTCCTGTCGGAGGAACTGGGTTCGAATGCTCGCATCGGGCTGGCCGCACCGACGGGTAAGGCCGCAGCACGTCTGCAAGAGTCCGTACGTGAGCAGACGGCGAGCCTTGGCCTTCCCGAAGAACTCGCGGCCATGACCCTGCACCGGCTGCTCGGTTGGCAGCGGGGGAGTTCGAGCCGCTTCAAATACAATGCGACCAACAGACTTCCCTACGATGTTGTCGTCGTCGACGAGACGTCGATGGTCTCCCTCACCTTGATGGCGCGCCTGCTCGAGGCCGTTCGCCCCGATGCCCGTCTGCTGCTTGTCGGCGATCCCGATCAGTTGACCTCCGTCGACGCCGGCGCTGTTCTTGCTGATCTTGTCGCCCGCCCGGTAGAAGTCAGTGGAAATCCGGCGCTGACACAGTTGGTGGGTGACGATCTCACGGCCACCGGTTCCGAAGAGTCCCTGAGTGTGGACGAGCAGGATCGTCTGCGGGGCGGGATCATTCAACTCTCACGCGGGCGCCGCTTCGACGGAACCATCGCGTCGTTGGCCAGGGCAGTGCGAGCGGGAGATTCCGCTGAGGTTCTGCGTATCCTGCGTAGTGGCGATCCCGCCGTCTCCTTCCATTCTCCCGAGGATGTTGACGCATTGCGCGCCGATATCGTTGTGAGTTCAGAGGTGGTGACGAGGTCGGCTGAGGAGGGTGATGCGATCGGCGCCCTGAAAGGCCTGGAATCGCACCGCCTTCTGTGCGCGCACCGTGACGGACCGTACGGTGTCGGGCGGTGGGCGCAGCAGGCGATGGAGTGGGTCGGCACGGCATCAGGGCAATTCCTGGACCCGACGAGGTGGTATCCGGGCCAACCCCTGTTGGTGACGGCCAACGACTACGAGGCCAAGATCTACAACGGGGATGCCGGGGTGATCGTGCAGCGTGAGGATGGCGTTCCTATTGCCGCATTCCAGCGGGGGAGTGATGCGTTTCTGATTCACCCGAGCCAACTCTCGTCGGTGCAGACCGTTTACGCGATGACGATTCACCGGAGCCAGGGCAGCCAGTACGACACGGTATCGGTGATGCTGCCGGCCGAAGCGTCGTCACTACTGACCCGGGAGTTGCTGTACACGGCGATCACTCGCGCCAGAAACCATGTGAGGGTAATCGGCACGGAGGATTCCGTGAGGGCGGGAGTTCAGCGACAGGTGCTCAGGGCAAGTGGGCTGCGTCGGGAGATCCGTCCGTACGACGGGCCGTGAAAGTCGGATGTTGCGGATTCTCTTGGTCATTCGTTGTATACGACGAACACCTTGCGTACGGTCTCGGTGACCGTCCACGTACCCTTCCATCCGATTGGGAAGATTGCACTCGTACCGGCAACGAGATGTACGGGATCGCCGTCGTCCTCCTCGACGGTCATGGCGCCGGAGACGATGGTGATGATCTCGCCGCGGGTGAGGAACTCCCACCGCGACTTTCCCGGTTCGCTCTCCCAGACTCCGGATTGAATGCGGCCGTCGTCACTGGTGAACTCGACATCTGCACGAGTGATGATGTCTCCGGCGAGTGGCTCTGCACTGGGTTGGCCGAGCAGTGCTTGCTGGAAGATCCCACTTGCGCTGTTCAACTCTGCGGCACGGAAGGTAATGGTCACAATTCAATCCTGACTTTCGAAACTCATGTGAATCATCGGACTTGTCGATGATGTCGTGTGTCTGCTGGGTCGGGATAGGTTCACTTGTCGCATCTTTCGGCACTTCGCTCGGACAGATGTCGAAAGTGCGATCGGCCACCATTCAACCGGGGTTCAGAGACCCGACTCGCGCCGAAACGTGACCGAGCCAATGGCAAACGGCCCCGCGTCGGTGATTTCGAACGAGGGTGATCGGTTGTCGGGCCTTAGGTGATGGTCGTGGTCAGCGAGGTGATGAAGCGCTCGGCTGCGCCGTCGACCTCGGCGTCGGGGGTGAGCAATTTCTGCAGCAACAGTCCTCGCAGACATGCGGTTGCGATGATGCTCTGCTGCTTGGCATCCACCACCGTGAATCCTTCGCGAAGGGCTGCCGCTTCAAGGAGATGAGCCAAGTCGTCGAGGTCGGCGGCGAAATCTTGAAATGCTTTGTGCTCGTACACCGCAAGTCCGGCCAGGTGAAAGAAGGTGCGGCTTCGATCTTCATGCTCGGCGTTCGAGTAGAAACTCCAGATCGCCCTGCACAGGGCCGCGAACCCGAGATCTTTGCCCATCGCGGCGATGACGAGGTTGTCACGGCGGCGCGCTTCCGACAGTACGGCGCTGAGGAGACCTGGTCGTGATCCGAAGTGATAGGTCAGAAGCGTGTGGTGCACGCCGAGTCGCTCCGCTACTTGGCGCATCGACAGCTTCGGACTTGGGCCGGTTTCACCGAACTCGTCGAACAGCGCCTGTAACAGTCGCTCTCGACCCTCCCCAACCGGCGATCTCACGCTACCTCCATTGACGGGTTCACCACTGTTGAGTACGGTACCGCATATCGAATTCACCAGTGTTTAGGAAAGAGGTTTTCTAATGCTCGGGAGGTCCCTTTGACTGACGTATGGTTTGCCGGCGGCATGGTCGCGGATGGATCGGGTACCGACCCGGTCGAAGTCGACGTGTGCGTGAGCGGCGGCATTGTCACCGCGATCGGACAGGCGCCGTCGGGTTCGACGACAGTTGACTTGGACGGCATGCTTCTGACTCCGGGGCTGATCGATGCTCATGTCCACCTGGGTATTTCGAGTCCGATCCGAAGGCAATTCGGGTTTGAGCTCTCGGCAGCCGAACTGGCTGCGGGCATCTTCGCCACCGCGGGCGATGCCCTCGACGCGGGCTTCACCACGGTGCGAGACGTCGGTGGCATCGACGGCGGAGTCGTCGACGTTATTGCGAGCGGCAAGGTGCGTGGTCCGCGTGTCCTCTCGTGTGGTCCTGTGCAGTGCCAGACCGGTGGACACGGCTACTACGGGGCCGCATGGGAGCCGACCGAGCTGTGGAACATGCACCACATTCCAGGGCTCTGCGCCTTGTCCTTGATGTCGGGTAATGCCGACGAGCTACGACGCAACGTGCGCGAATCGTTCCGCCGAGGGGCCACATTTCTGAAACTGTGCGTCACCGGCGGTGTCGTCGGAGGCCATGACCGCCTCACCGACACACAGTTCACCGTCGAGGAAATCTCCGTGGCAGTGGAAGAAGCAGCGTCGCGCGGCACCTACGTCACGGTCCACGCGCACAACAATGCGGGCATTCGCAACGCAGTGCGGGCGGGAGTGCGGTGCGTGGAACACGGCACCGACATCGACGCGGAGACTGCCCAGTTGATGCGCGAGCATGACGTGGCTCTGGTCCCTACCTTCGCCGTGGTCGAGCAGTTGACGGACACCGAAAGCATGGACCTGGACCCTGCAATACGAGAACGTGCAGCCGGAGTGCGTCAACGCATGGCCAGAGCGCTCGCGGCCTCTCGCGCAGCAGGCCTGAGGATCGGCCTGGGCTCGGACCTCATCGGGCCGCACCAAAAGCGCCGAGGTGAGGAGTTGCGCTTGCGCGCGGAGTTGGAGTCGCCGATGCATGCACTCGTTTCGGCCACCAGCGTCAATGCCGACATTCTCGGTATCGGGAAAACCGTCGGGACTATCCGCGTCGGTATGCAGGCGGACATGGTTGCCTGGCAGCAAGACCCACTCCGAGACGCAAAGGTGTTCGCCGATCCGGACATGGCTGCTCTCGTCGTGAAGTCCGGCAATATCGTCAAGGGAGACGTTCGATGAGCGCAATGCTGCACGGATGTTTTGCAGACACGGAGTACTTCGAAATAACGGCGAAGTCGGGGCACAGCTACGGCGTCTGGGTGACCACACCCCCCGGCTACGCGGACTCCACGGATCCCTTACCGCTGATCTACGTGATGGACGGCAACTGGGCTGTAGGTCTTACCGCCCCGCTCATCGTCACGCAGGCAGACCCGTACCTGACGGTCGCCCCGTACATTCAGGTCAGTGTCGGATATGCCGGTGAGGAGGCCGCCAACTGGGCACGGCTCCGCAACCGCGATCTCGTGCCGCCTGGGGAACCGGTAGGCGAAGAAATGATGGCTACTCTTGCCGCTGCTCGCGACTCGGGTGCAATGACCCAGGAGTACGTGGACGCCTACCTCGAGGAGCTGGCAGACACCCACGGGGACGTCTTCCTCGACTTCCTGACCAACGAACTCCACCCTCGCCTGTACTCGTCGGAGCTACGTGTCAGCGAGTCCGGGCACGGACTCTTCGGGTACTCGTACGGAGGCCTTTTCGCCCTCTACGCATGGCTGCGCGACGCGCCCCCATTCGCGACCTTCGGTGCGGGTAGTCCCGGAGTTGTGAACGCTGACAGCCAGATCCACACACTGGTCGAGGCGCTGCCCGAGCGTGGCGTGGGCTCAGTTGTGCCGCAGCTGCACGTTACGCTGAACGAAGCCGAACTGACTGGACCAATTCCGATCTATCGCGGACTGTCACGCAACGTTCTCGCCGTCGTGGAGCAGTTGCATGGCAAGGGACGGTCGCAGGATGTTTCGACCGCGTTGTTGCACGAGACGCACGTTACCGGGCTGCAGGCATCGTTCCTGAGCTACTTGAAGACCTGCCATGCACGTTAGCTCTCCGTCCCGGAGACGATGTGCCGCTGACACGTTCTAGGGCGATTTTCCGTAGACGCCGTTGAAGGAGAAGTCGGCTGTGGGTGTCCACCACGTCGAAGGCGGGAGAATGCGCCGAGGTCGATTTCGAGCCCGGTGTGCATCCCGACATAGGTCAGGGGATCAGCGTCGTGATCGTGTCCAGCTTCCACTTCGTCGATGATCCTGGACATGAGGCGCCCAGCGATGGGCGCATTTTTGAATTGGTTCCCGCTGGTGCCCATGGCGACGTAGAAACCTTGTCTGTCTGTCTTGTCGTAGATCGGGGTCCAGTCAGACGCTGCGTCGTACACGCCGGCAATACCTTTCGGTTGTGACGGGACCTCCAGGGTGGGGAAACGCCTGGCGGCGCGGAAAACCTGCGCTTCGAATCGGGCAACAGTGCGATTCGGGTTTGCGGTATCAGGATCGTCGATCCACTCGAGCGGATCGCAATCCGGTTCGGTTCCGCCGACGAGGAAACCGTTTCCAGGTTCGGCTCGCATGTAGGTTCCGAGATCCAAATCGGCGATCATCGGGCCGAGGATCTCGTCGTCGTTGTACTCAGTGGGTGCGGTGATGTGATGGACTTCCTGACGCAAGGGCCGAACCGAAACCTTGAAGTCGGACCCGACATTCGACAGCTTGTTGAACGCTCCTGACCAGGGGCCGGCGGCGTTGACGACAATCTTGGATTTCACACTTTCCCCGTCGTCGAGCCCTAGCTGCCAGGTGCCGTCAGGCAACTGCTCGACTGCCACCACACGCGTGTTGTATGCGAAAACCGCACCGTGCGAACGTGCTGCCGCAGCAAGATTCGCGGCTGCCAGTTGCGGGTCGTCGACGAACCCCGCCTGCGGTGTGTACAGCGCGCCGAGCGTGGTTTCCGCATCTGCGAAGAAGGACTCCGAGTCGACTGGCTTCGGTGGATAGTATTTACCTGCGTCGATACCGGGAATCTTTTCGACGAGTGTCGTTGCGTCCCAAAGTTGGTAGTCGATTCCGATCTTCTCGAACAGTCCAATCGTGCGCGCGTGGGGTGCGACGTCGACATCGAGCAGTGCCATCCCGCATTGCCGAAACTTCGCAAGCGCGCCGTCGACTGTCGCGTTGAGATGCTCGTTCCAGTTTTGCCAGCAATGCAGCGACTCCCAAGCCGCAGCCATACCGTCGAATGTGGAGTAGTTGAACCGGATGACCGCACTGGATGCACTGGTCGAGCCGTAGCCCGGACCACCAGACTTGTCGATGACCAGGACTTCGTAGCCTCGAGCGGCCAGTTCGTAGGCGATGGAGCTGCCGATCACTCCAGCTCCGACCACAACTGCATCGGTCTTGTCGGTAGGCACTTTCGGCCCCTCTTTCTACTGATGGCTTCGCCGGATCGAAAGCGCAGCTATTCGATCCGGCGAGCTTGGGTTCTGGTAATTCCGACGCCGTCGACTTCCTCTGGAGACCCGCATCCCGACTTCTCGGATTCGGCTCTGCCTTAATGGATTTGGTACCTGAAAGTCCAGAGGTGTCCGTCGTCCTCAACTCTCTCGTGGCGGCCATCGGAACGCTATCGACAGCTGCTCAAAAAATCACAGCCGTGGCGCGTCCGTTGTCAGAAATGTTTCGTCGAGCTGCCCCGCGTGGCAGACCAGTCTTTCGATTCCGGAATCCCTCGCCACAGAATGGGAAGTGCGATCAAAGCGATGGCGGTCGCGTAGAAGGCAGGCGACAGATCGCTTCCAGTGGCGTTGACCAGTGCTGCGCACACCAGCGGCGCAGTTCCTGCAAAGAGTGCATATGCGATGTTGTAGGGGATCGCCGTGCCGGTGAATCGAGCATGCGTCGGCATCATTTCGAGAATTACGAGCAAAGCGGACGCGAGTAGGGAAAGCGCGATGACCAGAGCAGCCAGTGCAACGGCAATCGCGAAAATATTTCCGGTGCCGATGAGCATGTAGCTGGGCACCGAAACGAAAACTGACATCACCATGCCGATTCTGACGAGAGGTCTCCGGCCGATTCGGTCGACCGTGGCGCCGAAGAAGATGAACAGCGGGACTGCGAGAACCAAAGCGCCGGTTGTCATCAGCAGTGCCACCGTGCTCGAAACGTCGGCTGAAAGAATCAGAAATGTCGGCATGTAGCCGAGCAGCATATGAGTAACGACACCGAGCGAGGCGAAATACACGAATGACGTGAGCAGAGTCCGCCAGTGATTGCGGAACAGATCTGTGAGAGGGCGGGTTGGAAGGGAATCGTTTTCTTTCATTTCCTTGAAAGCCGGAGTTTCCTCGACCGCAAGCCTCATGAACAGTCCCACCATGGCGACAACGCCTCCGATGATGAACGGCCAACGCCATCCCCCGTCGGCAAAGGACTCAGTGCCGACCAAGCTGAATGACAAGACTGTGACCGTGGCCAAGATACTGCCGACGAACGACGAAGAGCTGATAATCCCTGCGTACAAGCCTCGGCGGTGAGACGGCGCATGTTCGACGACGAAGGTTGCCGCTCCGGTGTATTCGCCGCCGGCCGAGAATCCTTGAACCAAGCGACAGAGCAGCAGCAACAGCGGTGCTGCAACACCGATCGAAGCGTAGGTCGGTAGGAGGCCGATAGCCGCTGTCGAGCAGCCCATGAGCGTAATAGCCAGGGACAGTGACCTCCGTCGGCCGAGGCGGTCACCCAGTCTTCCGAAGAATATGCCGCCGGCAGGTCTGGCCAAGAATGCGACTCCGTAAAGAGCGAAGGTGGCAAGCAGTGCGCCACTGCCGAACTCCGGAGGGAAGAACACTGTCGCGAGAACTGCGGCAGTGAAACCGTAGATCGTGAAATCGAACCATTCGACGATGTTGCCTGTCGCGCCGGCAATCAGGGCCCTACGGCGCGCCGATCGACGTCCGGGTGACGTCTCGGTTTGATGCTCTACAGGAGCATTTGCTGTGCCGGTCATGATGATTCCTCTCGGGATATGCTGAATAGCAACGGTTTTGCGACGTCACGGTGGCCGATGTCGTTCGGAGGCATGCGAAATTGAAAGAGGCCGACCGGACCCACGTTGATCTGGCGAACGGAGGTTGCGATCGATTCCGGATCAGGGACGACGCTTTCTCACGCGAGAGCGTGTCGGCTGGCTTCGGCCCACAATGCAAATCTCACGGCTGCAACGAATCTCGTCGCTGTCGTGCAACCTGTCGTTGCTGGGTATGCCTGGTCGCGGGCCGAGCGAACACGTTCCGGGTCTCATGTGCTTCGGCATGTAGCGAGCTTATGGCGCGAAAGTTAGTTGCATCACTGTCATTCGTTCAAATTGTCGCGGACGAATTTAGTCATATGTTGCAAAACGGCGAGCGTGGCTCGTACAGTTCGACCATGGCCGGAGAACTACAGCATTTGGTGGATACTACCGGGCGACGACTGGACCGTTCCGTTGCGATCGACGATGCACAGATCCGTCTACTCGCGTACAACTCGCATGACAGTGCCGTCGATTCAGTCAGAATGAATTCCGTTCTACAGCGGAATGTTTCACGCGAGATTGTGGACTTCATCTACGCGAGTGGAGGCCGTGAAGCCCTCGATCTCTTCACTGTTCCCGTCAACGAAGAACTAGGGCTGACCCTTGGCCGGGTCGGGATGCCGATCCGGTACCGCAATGCGCTGCTGGGCTTCGTCTGGCTGTTGACTTCAGAGGGCGAAGTTGACGAGGATCAAGCCGAGGTCTTGAGGCGCACGGCTGATGCGGCGGCGATGATCCTCCACCGCGAACAGTTGCTGGACGAGTTGTCCCGAAGTCGGGAGCGGGAACTTACTCGAGACGTACTGTCTGGCGAGCGGTCGCTGCGCGAGGACGCGGCAAGCAGATTGGCTGATGAGGGCTTGATGGCTGCGGGTCCAGCAGTCGCGGTCACTATGTTGCTTCGTCCCGTGGACCGGTCGACATTGACCGAAAGAGATCGTCTGAGTGTTGCCGTCGGCGTCGATCAGCTTCGGCGGAGGCTCCCGCGGAACAGTGCAATCCAACTCGACCGCCCCGACCACAGCCTGTTGATCGTATCGGTGGCCGAACGCTCGACTCAAACCCATCTGGACTCGTTGATCGTGGCAGCCCGGGAGCGAGTCTTGTCTGAAAGTGGGCGCCAGAACATCGAATGTTGGGTTGGTATCGGTGAACCGCGAACCTCGGTTGCAGACGTGCGTGAATCCTACGAAGAGTCCAGACGCTCCGCAGATGTAGCCCAGGTCGTCAAGGTGCTCGGAAATGTTGTGCATTATCGGGATCTCGGCGTCTACGGACTTCTGGCCGAACTGTCGGAGGATCGACTCGAGAACAGTATTCACTCAGGTTTGCAGTCCTTGCTCAGCCATGAGGACTCAAAAAGTGAGGCTCTTCTCGCGACGCTGGAGAGCTTTTTGGACAATGCCGGTGACGTAAAGCGAACGTCCGAGACGCTCTGTGTGCATCGAGGGAGCTTGTACTATCGTTTGCGGCGAATTCAGGAGATAACACGCGCAGACTTGGCAAACGGCGACGACCGGTTGGCATTGCATTTGAGTCTGAAAGTCGCGCGGTTGTTAGATCTCCGATGATCCCAACCGAGAAGAGGGGGCTGCGGAAGAATCCAGCGGCTCAACGTAGTTCGGGGCTTTCGATCGTCAAGCGGGATGGTTCTGGGGTGGGAAAGGAAGCGCGTCGTACATCGGCCGGGGTGGGTTGGCTTGACCTGCTGAGACGTTCATACGTTTGATCGGGCACCTTCTATCCTCCTGTCGGCAGATGCGGCGGAGTGCAACTTTTTCGGGCATTGAAAGTGCAGAATCGTCCAGATGGGTGTCGAGCTGCGTGAAGAACGCGCGTTTTTGCAAACCGAAATGACGACGAATTTGGTCTGAGTTCGGTCCCCCGGTACGCAGATGTTTGCGCGCAAACTGGACAATTTGTTGCCGACTGCAAATAGGGGATTTCGCGTCCATCCCGTTGGCTCCCTTTACGGTTGGATTGGATCAGATACCTGAGTCGGTGCGATTTTTACGCACCCCTTCACTACAGGTCTGGTCTGATCTTTCCGAAATTGGAGTCGCGGAGATATATGCAGTTGTTCGAGATCGTTCCCCCGAAATTGAACAAACGCGCCAGACTGGATTGTGGCCATTGATGCTGCACGTCTAGCCATTTGCTTGCTGCTGAACTGGCTGGTCAGTACGACACAGTATCGGTGATGTTGCCGGCCTAACGCCAAACGGTGAAATGGTTCTGCCAGGAGAACGACACGTTTTTGCCGGCATTCGAGACGACGACTCCGCGCGGATCGACTTCTGGTGGAAGGGGAACCGACCACATCATCTTTCCGTCGCGAGCCCGGATCGAATGCATTCCGGTGTAGTCGCTGAAGACGAAGTGGTCGCCATCGGTTACCCCGCTGCGAACCCAGTACGCGTCTTGCCAGGGCGTTTGCCACAGCTGTCGGCCACTCTCGATGTCGAGACCCGAGATTGTGCGCGTCTCCGGCGACGTGACCAGGATTGTTTTTCCTACCACTGCGGCGATGGCGCTTCCCGTCCCGGCCATCGCGGTGTTGACGATTTGTGAACTGCGCCAAAGTTCGTCACCGGAATTCGGGTCGTAGGCGCCGTCGCCGAGAAACATCGGCAGGCCCGTCGAGGACTTACTTGGGTAGGACGACGATGAGTACGAGGGAATCGGTATCGCACGAATCGTGGATCCGTCGGAAGCCAAGAGGTTTTGGGTTCCTACATAGCCTGATCTGCCGCCGACATTGGTGAGGAACAATCCGTTCCCGGCAGGGACAAGCGAATCACCCTCGAATCTGAATCGTTCTGCGCCGGAATCCAGATCGTAGATTCGATAGCGGTACTGTGGGTCCCCGCCATCGCCCTGTTCCATCGCAATGACTGTGTTGGTGCTCGGGATCGTGTAGACCGATCCGAACTTCTCACTTGGTTCGAAGGTACGAACGAAGTTGGCCGTCACATTGGTGGTGTTGCCGCTGGCAAGAATTCGTGTGCGAACGGTTCCGTCCATTCTCTCACCGGACGTGTACACAGTGTCTCCGGTGATCGCGGCACCACTGAGATCGAAGTCGGTTCCGAGGTCGGACATAAGAGTTCCGGTCGCGGTATCGACAAAGATCATCCGTCGATCGCCCCAGCACGCGATGATCGTGGATTCGTTCTGCTGGCTGCACTGGCCGATGACTCCGCCGATTCGCGTTTTCCACAGCTGACTTCCGTCGTCGGGATTCACACCGACCAGTGAGACGGCACCGACTCCCTGACTCGAGGAAGACTCGTCGGTCTTGGGCAGGGGATAAGCAGTCGCGGCCACCAGCACGTCACCGACTTGGTACGTGTTGCCGTAGCCGTAGTAGCGATCGAGGCCGGAAGGCATCGACAGCAGTACGTCGCCGGAGTTGTCCGTGAGCGTTCGAACATCGAGTTCCCAGGCTTGTTGCGGAGGATCGGAGAGGTCCACGTCGACAACCCCCTGCTCGACGATCGGACCGCCTATCTTCTGCTTCGGCGAGGCCGCCTCACTGGAGTCGGAGAGTGCCGATACGACGATGAACGCGATCGCCACGATCAACGCCAGTCCGAGGGCGGCCAGTTTCCAGTGTTCCTTCAACCGAAGCTGCATCGAAAGACCGTAACCGATCGAGCAAACTGATCGGTTCGTTTCGCGGACGGCCGGCTCGATGTCGATCGCGAGATCGAGCCCACGTGCTCGGTGTGACGAAGTGTGGTGGCCTCGTACACACGAGACCACCACACCGACGGCGTCAGACGTAAGGCGAGTACGCCGGGAGATCCAACTGACCGTTGCCCGACAGTCCGATCACAATCACCTCGGGTTCGGTGACGGCGCGAGCGTGAGCGATGGCGCCGGCAACCGCGTGGGTTGATTCCGGAGCCGGGATGATCCCTTCGGCGCGGGCGAAAATCAGACCGGCCTGGAGCGCGTCGTCCTGATCGACGGCAATCGCATCCATGAGTCCGAGGTTGACCGCATGCGAGACCATCGGCGACATACCGTGGTAGCGAAGGCCACCTGCATGGATCGCCGGGGGAACGAAGTCCTTACCCAGAGTGTGCATCTTGAGCAACGGAGTTAGCCCGGCGACGTCACCGAAGTCGTAGCGGTACTCGCCCTGAGTGAGGGACGGGCATGCCGAAGGCTCGCAGGCGACCAGACGAGTCTTGGTGCCTTCGCGAAGGTTTCGTCCCAGGAACGGGAAGGTGAGTCCGGCGAGGTTGGAACCGCCACCGGCGCAACCGAACACGGTGTCGGGGACGGCGTCGCCGGCTTCTTCGAGCTGGACCATTGCTTCCTGACCGATCACGGTCTGGTGAAGCATGACGTGATTCAGCACGCTGCCGAGTGAGTAGTGCGTGTTCGGGTCCTGCGCAGCGACCTCGACGGCCTCACTGATCGCCATACCAAGCGAGCCGGTGGTGTCGGGATGCGACTTCAACAGTGCGCGTCCGGCTTCCGTCAGGTCGGAAGGCGACGGGTGACAGATTCCGCCGTATGCCTCCATCTGGATGCGTCGGTACGGCTTCGAATCGAAGGAGGAGCGAACCTGCCACACTTCGACGTCGAGTCCGAGCAGTGCGCCCGCGAACGACAGCGACGCACCCCACTGGCCTGCGCCGGTTTCGGTGGTGAGCTTGGTGGTTCCTTCGATCGCGTTGTAGTACGCCTGCGCGACAGCAGTATTCGGCTTGTGCGAACCGACCGGGCTCACGCCTTCGTACTTGTAGTAGATGCGGGCAGGCGTGCCCAGAGCGCGCTCGAGTCGATGCGCCCGGAACAGGGGAGAGGGCCTCCACATGCCGTAGATCTCGCGAACCGTCTCCGGGATCTCGATGTAGCGCTCGGTTGCGACTTCCTGCGCAATGAGGTTCGTCGGGAACAGCGGCGCCAAGTCCTCAGGGCCGAGCGGCTCACGAGTGCCTGGATGCAGGTGCGGGGGAACGGGCTCGGGGAGGTCAGCCGCCAGGTTGTACCAGTGCGTCGGCACTTTCGACGGGATGGAGACGCCCAAAGGCTCGAGCGAACGGTTGAGTGGGGTGGTGGTCAACTAACTCTCCTTCGTGGATTCGGTACCTGATCTTGGCGGTCGTAGCGACGACGCGTACGGCATTTGCCGGATCGGGGATCCTGGAGAGGAGCCTGCTGGACCACCCGATGTCGGTCCGGGCAGCACGCAGTTGCGGCTGACCGTCAGCGGTCGGGCCACCAGAGGTGCGCAGTGAGCAGGGTCACGAGCCGATCGTACATCGGTACTCGCACCCTGCTCACGTCGGGCGCGGCTACATTTTCGCCATCCTCCGTCGGCTCAGCGACATTTTCGCCATCCTCCGTCGGCTCAGCGGAAAATCATGCACGTCGTAGTTCCGTGCGCCACCAACTTGCCGTTCTTGTCCAAGACCTTGCCCTCTGCGGTCGCGGTACGCCCGCCCACGTGAATGACACTGCCGTGGGCTGTCAGTTCGTCACCGTCGAGAGGCACCGTGCGGATGTAGTTGAGCTTGAGTTCGAGGGTCGTGTAGCCGACGCCGGCCGGAAGCATCGTGTGCACCGCGCAGCCCATGACCGAGTCGAGCAGCGTTGCGCAGATGCCGCCGTGCACGGTGCCGAGCGGGTTGCTGAAATCGGCACGCGGGGTCAGTGCGAAGCTGACGGATCCCTCGTTGACCTCGCGCATCTCCATGCCGAGGAGGCGTCCGATGCTGGGTCGGTCGTTGACCTGCGTTCCCATCCAGCGGAGAAGTTCGAGGCCTGTCATCTGCGCCGGATCGACGGTTGCGGTTGTCTCGTCACTCATTGTTTCATCCCATCACTATGTAGGTCGTCATACATAACGTAGCGTATGAGTCGACAGGTGTACCGACGGCCGAAGGATCTGTGACATGGCAGAGCTGAGCTCACGTGATCGCATGATTCGTAGTGCGGTCGAACTGATCAGCCGCAACGGTGTCGATGCGACGTCCTTCAGCGACGTCATCAAGCACAGCGGCGCGCCCCGTGGGTCGATTTACCATCACTTCCCCGGCGGCAAGACCGAGCTGATGGTCGAAGCCGTGCGCGCGGCTGGTGCGATCATCACCAGACGAATCAGCTCGGCTGCGGCCACCGGTTCCACTGCCGACGTGATCGAAGCGGTCGGAGACATCTGGCGACTCAATCTCACGCGCTCGGACTTCGCGATAGGCTGCCCGGTGATTGCCGGCGGGTTGGCACGCGCCAGTGAGCCAGAAGTCGCGGAAGTATCGGCTGAGGTCATGCTGGGATGGCAGAAGTTGATCGAATCGCAACTCGAAACTGCGGGTTATCCTGCAGTGCAAGCAAAGTCGATGGCAAACCTGACGATCACGTCGGTCGAAGGTGCAGTGGCGGTGTGCCAGACGACTCGAAGTATCGAGCCGCTCGAACAGGTCATCGCTTCACTGCAGGGGCTCTCTCGTTCTGAGGCTTGGTCCCGCTGAGCCTTCGGGGGTTGACTTCGGCCATCAAGTATCCGTAACTTCATGTAACGGCTAATTAGGCAGGGGTAGGCGATGACACATTGGTTCGACCTCGAACCGGTCGGTGTCGATTTCTTCGACACGGCACCGCATATCTTCACGTACTCGATCGACCTCGCCGCCGAACCTGATGTCGTCTGGGCCGGTCTGACCGCCGACGAGCCTTTGTCGTGGTGCCGACTGCTTACAAAAGTGCACTACACCTCGCCGTGCCCCTACGGCGTCGGCACGCGCCGAATCGCGGAGGTGGGCGGTGGCGCGATGCAGATGCGCGAAAAGTTCATCACCTGGGACGACGAAACGCGTCGGCACTCGTTTTACGTCGAACAGTCCAATGTTCCGCTGTTCCAATCCTTCGCGGAGGACTACCGCGTCGACGAGCTCGCAGTGGGTTCGAGACTGCAGTGGAATTTTGCATTCTCGCCGCGTCCGAAGTTGTCGCTCGCGGTGCGCGGCGGGCTACCGGTCAACTCACTGATCTTCTCGAGCTTCGTGCGCGATACCAAGCGGCACTTCGGTTCTGCGCCACGCCATTGACTTTCTTCCCTTCATGCGAGAGGCATTCATGACCACGCTCGGAGAATCGTTGACTTTGCCCTGTGGGCAGATACTGCGGAATCGCACGATGAAAGCTGCGCTCAGTGAGGCTCTGGGTGACCGGACTCATGGACCGTCCACCCGCTTGGAAACGCTGTACGGCCGTTGGGGCAGTGGCGGGTTCGGTTTGCTGATCACCGGCAATGTCATGGTTGATCGATCGCAGATCGCCGAACCGGGCAACGTCGTCGTCGACGACGATCGTGATGCCGAAGCGCTGACTGCCTGGGCCAAGACTGCCAAGAACGGCGGCGCCGAGATCTGGATGCAGCTGAACCACCCAGGGCGGCAATCCAACCCGATCGCCAGCAGAGGTCGACCGGTCGCACCGAGCGCGATTGCGCTGAAGATTCCGGGAATGGCGACGCCGCGAGAACTCTCGACTGCTGAGATCGAAGAGATCGTCGACAAGTTCGCGGAAACCGCTCGCGTCGCCGAGTCGTCCGGCTTCGGAGGCGTGCAGATACATGCCGCCCACGGTTATCTTGTTGCGCAGTTCCTTTCGCCGTTGTCCAATCAGCGGACGGACGAGTGGGGTGGAGATCCCGAGCGTCGACGACGCTTTCTGATCGAAATCGTTCGGCGCATACGCTCGACCGTTGCTCCCGGATTCGCGGTGTCGGTCAAACTCAACTCGGCTGATTTCCAGCGCGGCGGATTCTCGGAAGACGAATCGCGAGAAGTAGTACGCGCGCTGACCGAAGAGTCGGTCGACCTCATCGAGATCAGCGGTGGCAGTTATGAATCGCCGGCCATGATGGGTAAAGTGCAGAAGCAGAGCACTCGCGATCGAGAGGCATATTTCCTCGAGTATGCCGAGACGGTTCGAGCGATTGCCGGCGACATTCCCTTGGCGGTCACCGGCGGCTTCCGCTCGCGATCGGCGATGGTCGAGGCACTCGCTTCCGGCGCCTGCGACGTGATCGGCCTCGGCCGGCCGACGATCACGATTCCCGACGCGGCAACCGTTCTCCTGGAATCGAATCGGGAACGATTGAACGTCCCGATTGTGGAGTTCGGAGCGCGGAAGTTGTTGGGGAAGGTTGCCGACATCTCGATGCTCGACGGTGCACTCGACCTGCAGTGGCACACCGATCAGTTGCATCGAATGGGTGACGGCAGCGAGCCGGATCCGGCTCGGCCGTGGTGGAAAACCCTCGGGACCATGGTGAGGCGAAACGGAATCGATGCGCTTCGCCCCACCAAACGAGCGGCTTGATCAGTTCGGTGCACCGATGTTGAGTTCATCGGGATGCGCGCCGACGCGGGTACCGTCGTCGAGAGTGTCGATTTCGCTCAGATCGAGATCGGTGAGTTCGAAGTCGAATACGTCGATGTTCTGAGCGATCCGGGCGTCGTGCACTGATTTCGGGATGACGATCAGGCCGTTCTGCAGGTGCCAGCGGATCAGGACCTGCGCGGCAGTTTTGCTGTGGCGGTCACCGATTCGAGTGATGATCGGATCGGTGAGCAGCGTGTTGGGCTTCGATGCCTTACCCCAACCTGCGTTGCTGGTACCGCCCAGTGGGCTCCACGACTCGACCTTGATCCCGTGCTCGGCGGCCTTGTCGCGGATCGCGTGCTGCGTGAGGTGCGGATGCAGTTCCACTTGATCGACTGCCGGCAACAATCCGCCGCGATCGACGAGAAGCTGCAGATGATGCGGCTCGAAGTTGCACACCCCGATTGCCTTGGCGCGGCCCGATTCCGCGATCTTTTCGAGCGCGTCCCACGTGCGGAGAAGGCGGTCGTTGTCCTGCAGTGGCCAGTGGATCAGGTAAAGATCGACGTAATCGACGCCCAGCTTGTCGATGCTGCTGTCGAAAGCCTTCAACGCCGGCTCGTAGCCCTGATCTGCATTCCACAGCTTCGTGGTGAGGAAGATGTCCTCTCGCGCGACGGACGAGTTGGCGATACCTCGTCCGACGCCTTCTTCGTTTCCGTAGGCGGCAGCGGTGTCGATGTGTCGGTAGCCGGCGTCGTCGAGTGCGAACCGCACTGCATGCTCGGTTTCGTCGTTGGTGGCCTGCCAGACTCCGAGGCCGAGTTGCGGGATCGTGGTTCCGGAATTCAGCGTGATGTCAGGAATGCTCATGGATCAAGGCTAGCGATCTCGAGCTTTTCTCGCCTGGGTCAGAGTCGCCTGGGTCAGAGAGTCGTAGCCGAGTACCCATGCGCCGCTGCAACACTGTCGGACAGGAGCAGGCCGTCGTGTGTGCTCAGTCCTGACCCCAGGCCGGGAACTGTCGCGACCGCGTCCTTCCACCCCTTGTCTGCCAATGCGACGACGTACGGAAGCGTCGCGTTGGTGAGCGCGTACGTCGACGTACGGGGGACGGCTCCGGGCATGTTCGCAACGCAGTAGAAGACGGAACCGTGAACCTGGTACGTCGGGTCGGCGTGCGTGGTCGCGTGTGAATCCTCGAAGCAGCCGCCCTGGTCGATGGCGATGTCGACCAGTACAGATCCCGGCTTCATGCGCGCCACCAGGCTGTTGGAGACGAGGGTCGGCGCCTTCGCCCCGGGGACCAGCACTGCGCCGATGACGAGGTCGGCGTCGAGTACTGCCTGTTCCAGTTCGAGGCTGTTGGACGTGATGGTCTTGACCTGGCCGTGGTACAGCTCGTCGATTTCCCGCAGGCGCGCGATCGACAGATCGAGAACGGTGACGTCGGCCTGCATGCCGTAGGCCACGGCGATGGCGTTCTTGCCGGAGACGCCAGCACCGATCACCACGACCTTGGCGGGGCGCACTCCGGGGACGCCGCCCATCAGCACTCCGCGTCCGCCGCCGTGACGCATCAAGTGGTAGGCGCCGGCCTGCGGCGCAAGGCGTCCGGCTACTTCGCTCATCGGTGCGAGAAGGGGCAGTGAACCGTCGGAACCGACAACGGTTTCGTAGGCGATGGAAGTGGTCTTCGAAGCCAGGAGTGCGTCGGTGCATTCCTTCGACGCTGCCAGGTGAAGGTAGGTGAAGAGCACCTGATCCTTGCGGAGTTGCGAATACTCCTCCGCAATAGGTTCTTTGACCTTCAGGAGTAGATCTGCGTCCGCCCAGACCTGATCGGCGGACCCGAGGATCTGCGCGCCCGCGGCCTTGAAATCCTTGTCACTGAACGAGGAGCCGACGCCTGCGCCCGTTTCGATGACGACCTCGTGCCCTCGGCCGACCAGTTCGTGGACGCCTGCTGGGCTGATAGCCACGCGGTACTCGTGGTTTTTGATTTCGCGGGGGATTCCGACCTTCATGACACGGCTCCGAACTGAGTCTGTTGTTTCTTCGAATGGCAGGTGCCAAGCATGAAGTTTCGTCGCCAGATAGTGAAGAGAAGTGAAGCTAATTCTCTAGTCTGTATTCATGGTGCGCGAAAGTTCAAAAATCGGTATTCAGACGGCCGCCTCGCCGAAGCATGTTCGGGCTGCCGTGAAGTTGGACGAGGTCGACCGGGTTCTGCTCGAAGAGCTGGCGAAAGACGCGAGGATTCCGAACAATGCGCTGGCCGCGATCGCGGGAATTGCGCCGTCGACATGCCTCGGCCGTGTGCGCGCCTTGGTGGACAACGGCGTGATCAGGGGATTTCACGCGGACATCGACCCCGCCGCTCTCGGAATGGATCTGCAGGCGATGATCGCAGTTCGACTGCAGGCCAACGCACGGTCGCACCTCAACCGGCTCGGCGACGATTTCGCCAAGCTGGACTCGGTGCTCAACGTGTACTTCGTTGCCGGTGTCGACGACTACATGCTGCACGTCGCAACGACGGATTCGGCGCAGTTGCGTGACTTCGTCGTCAACAATCTCTCGGCACATCCAGCGGTTGCTGCGACCGAGACGATTCTGATCTTCGAACACGTCAGGCCTCGAGGCGGTACTGCCTGATTAGTTCTCACCCGATGGCGGGTCGACGCCCGGACCAGGCGTTCTCGAGGAGTTCGCTCAGGCCCGGCGGGGTGATCTCACGCGGATTCGGATACGCGGCGGAGGTGGCGAGTTCGACTGCATTTTCGATTTGATCGTGACTCATTCCCAGTTCTTGCAGAGTGGTCGGTCCGCCGCACGCGGTGACGAGGTCGAAAACGCCGGTAGCGGCATCGGATGCGCCCAGAGCAGTCGCTATTCGCGACATCACATCCGGGACAGCAGGCGCGTTGAATGCCATCGCGTGGGGGAGGACAACGGTGTGGGTGGGAGCATGCGGCAAACCGAAGCTGCCACCGAGGGTGTGGCACAACTTGTGATGAAGCCCCATACCGACTGTGCCCAAGCAAGTTCCGGCCAACCAGGCCGCTTGCAGTAGTTCGGCCCTACCTTCCAGATTTTTCGGATCATCGACAATGCTCGGCAGCGCACGGGCGATCCCGGAGATCGCCTCGATCGCCATCGAGTCCGTGATCGGGTTGGACTCGATGGAGTACAACGCTTCAACCGCATGCGCCATCGCGTTGACGGCGCTGGTGACGGTGGTATCCAGCGGCAGATCGAGAGTGAGGTCGACGTCGTAGATGACGGTTTCCGGTCTGATGTGGGGAGAGGAGCGAGTTGTCTTGCGTCCGTTCTCTGTTTCACCCAACACCGGAGTGACTTCTGATCCCGCGTACGTTGTCGGAACGACGATCTGATCGAACCCCGCTCGTAGTGCCAGTGCCTTGGACAACCCGGTTGCCGAACCGCCGCCGATCGCGACGACCGTGTCGACGTGATGGTTCTCGGCAAGTCTCAGCGCGGCTGCCGTGACTTCGATCGGAGTATGCATCACAGCGCCGTCGAAGCGGACCACCGCCATGTCGCCGAGAGATTCGGTCACGGCGGCGGCAACCGCGTCGAGTCGACGACTTGCCAGCACCATCACTCGGCTACGGCCGAGCCGCCGCACTTCTTCGGCGATCGTATCGATCGTCCCTTGGCCGAAGACAATTCGAGACCGTGAAGCGTCGTACGAGAAGGGCTTCATGTCACCCCTGCGAAACGGTGGCGTGCATTTCCCAGACGATGACCTCTGCCCCGGTATCGGAGCTGAGCTGCTGACCTCCACCGCCGGATACTCGTACCGCGTCACCTTGTTCGAGCACTCCGACGCCTTCCATGGCGGCCTGACCGTCGGCGACAAAAACGTGCAGGAACGGTGCGTCCGGCAGGGTCACAGGTTGTCCGGGTTGCAGACGCGCAACGTGCATCGCGGCGTACTTGTTCTTGATCCGGATTGCCGAGTGATCGGCGTACGCGTCCATGCCCGACGCGACGGGAACCAGTCCACCGGCAAGCAATTCGGCGTCGATCTCCAACTGCTCGTATCCGGGCGTGATTCCGGCCTCGTCGGGGACGACCCACATCTGGATGAAGTGAACCGGGTCGCTGTGCTTGTCGGAATGCGCACCCGCCACGTCACCGAGTCGCCACGAATCGTTCTTCTCCGAATGCAGGATTCCCGTTCCAGCGCTCATCCGCTGGGCGAGACCGGGGTAGATGACGCCCGAATGCCCCATCGAATCCTGATGTACGAGAGAACCTCTCAGTACCCAGGTGACGATCTCCATGTCCTGGTGCGGGTGGGTGTCGAATCCCATTCCGGGCGTGACGATGTCGTCGTTGTTGACCAGGAGAAGACCGTGGTGAGTGTTCTTCGGGTCGTAGTGATTGCTGAACGAGAACGAGTGCTTCGAGTCCAGCCAGCCGGCATTGGACTTGAAGCGATCCCCGGATCGACGGATATCGAGGTTCGGCTGCGACAGAGTGGAGGTCATGGTGTGCCTTCCGAATGGTGTGGGGGAGAGCAAGTTTTCAGAGGACGTGATTGCCGTACATCTCGCCGAGAGGGTCGGCGATCAGCTCGAGTCGAGCGCCGTCGGGATCGCGGAAGTACAACGAAACCTCGCTGTGCTCGATCAGTTCGACGCCGGCCTCGGTCAGTTGGGTGCGCAGCTTCGCCCACTTGGCAGGTTCGACGCTGATTGCGATGTGGTGGAGGCCGCCGAGTACTTCTTGGTACGGGCCCACGTCGAGACCCGGGAAGTCGAAGAAGGCCAGCAGGTTGCCATTGCCGATGTCGAAGAAGAAGTGCGACGACCCGGGATAGTCACGGTTCTCGATCAACTCGGTGAGTGGGAATCCGAGGAGATCCTGATAGAACTTCACGGTTCGTTCGACGTCACTGCTGATCAGGGCCGTATGGTGCAGGCCGCGTGCGGTCGATGCGGGTCGTTTGTCGGCGGGGATCAGATGTCGATCCCTGATCTCGGTCCGGCGTTCCTCGAACTGCACTGCGTTGTTGTCGCTCATGGCGCCCGCCTCTCGGTTGAACCTTCTCTTCGAACAGGTAGTTGACTGATCAACTACATTGAGAATAGATCATTTGATTTCGTTGTCAACTACTTCGGATATGCTGGTGTCATGGAATCGACGCGGTGGTTGAGCGACACGGAGCAAACGGCCTGGCGGGCTTACCTGGACTCGACCCGACTGCTCCAGCGTGTTCTCGATCAGCAGTTGGTGCGAGACTCCGACATTTCCTTCACCGATTTCGAACTGCTGGTCGCTCTCGCCGAAGCGCCCGGCCGGCAACTGCGCATGAGTGAGCTCGCCGACGCTGTGATGGCTACCCGAAGTGGTGTGACCAGGGCCGTAAATCGATTGGTCGGCGCAGGGTGGGTGCGCCGGGTTGAGTGTGTCGACGACAAGAGGGGCGCCAATGCGGAGCTGACCGACTCGGGTGCCGACAAACTGGCGTCGGCAAGCCCGGCGCACGTAGCCGCAGTGCGGGAGAGCATGTTCGATCTGCTGAGCCCGCGAGATGTCGAGCGGTTGGGTGTGGTCTTCGGTGAGATGCGTCGGCACCTTCTCGGGACCCAGTCAGGTAATTGACAGAGCAACGGTCCGTGTCACGTAGTTGGTGAGGGCTGCGAACGGGCTGCCATCATTGTCTGGTGACCCGCATTCGTATGTTCGCAACCGACCTCGACGGCACCCTGCTGCGCTCCGACCGAACGATTTCGGCGCGCACCGCGCAGGCCATGGAGAACGCGCGGCTCGCCGGAATCGAAGTTGTGTGGGCGACGGCCCGCGCCCGGCATTCGGTACACACATTGGCGAACTCGTGCGGGTTTCGCGGTAAAGCTGTGTGTGCCAACGGAGCTGTGATTCTCGACCTCGCCGACGGGACTCCGGAGATCGTCGACACCGTCTCGATCGAAATGTCCTTGGCTGCAACGGCTATGGAGCAAGTTCGGTCGCTGGTTCCGGGCGTCGTGTTCGCGAATGTCGGACCCACGCAGTTCTTTGCCGAGCCGGAGTATGCCGCTCTGTGCGAATTCGCGGACCATCACCGGCACCTGCACGAGATGGTGCTCGCCGATACCCTGCCGCTGGACGTGGAGCCGATGGTCAAGATCGTGGCTCGGCATGCGGAAGTTCCCAGCGCCGACCTGTACCGAACAGCGGTCGCTGCGGGCATCGAGGGCGTGGAGTTGACGCACTCCGGCGCCCCGTACATGGAAATGGCTGCAGCGGGCGTCTCGAAGGCCAGCGCTCTCGCGCAGTTGTGCGCGATCGACGGCATCGACGCGTCGGAAGTGGCCGCAGCCGGTGACGCCTTCAACGATGTTGCCATGCTGACCTGGGCCGGAACAGCTCTGGCGCCGGCCAACGCCAGAACCGAGGTCATCGAGCTCGCCGACCGAATTTTGCCCACGAACGACGAGGACGGCGTGGCGAGCTATCTCGAAGAGTTGGTTGCGGGGCGCTAGTTCAGCTGCTGACGGCCTTGGGTCCGGTGCCGATACCGACTCCGCAGTCCGTCATGAATTCGGAGAAGACGCGGTCGAAGCGATCCGGGTAGTCAAGGTGCGGGAAATGTCCGGCTCGCTTGAAGATCTCCACCCGCCCCAGCGGTAGTTCGGCGCGAGCGTTCTCGGTGTGGGCGTTGGGGATGATGGTGTCTTCCTCACCCCACACCAGTAGTGCCTGCAGATTCTTGAAGTTGGCGAAATGCGGAGTGGCATTGACGGTTTGACCGTTGTAATTGATGACCGATCGTGCCGTCGCCAGAAATGCCTGACGTGTCGACGCGTCCGATACCGAAGCGAAGCTCTTACGGGCCTCGCTTGCGCTGGCACCGAGCTTGAACAGGCCGATCTTGTTGAAAAGTCCGAGCGCTTTGTCGGTCACGTCGGTCAGCGTCCTCGACGCGAGGACGGGAAGTACCAGTTCGCTGCCGGGCAGTGTCGCCGCGCGCAGGAGTGGGCTCACCTCGGGGCCGAGTCCACCGCTGGCCACCAGGCACAGCCGCTCCACCCGGTCGGGGAACAGATACAGCGTCTGCATCGCGATCCCACCACCGAGGGAGTGGCCGACCAGGGTGGCCGACGGAATGTCGAGGGCCTCGAGAAGGTCACGCACAGTGGCTGCGTGAGCACTGAGTGAATAGTCGCCGGCAGGCTTGTCCGACGCACCGTGTCCGAAGAGATCAGGGGCGATCACGCGGTAATGACGCGAGAGCGTCTCGATCTGCGGTTCCCAGTTGGAGTGCGCGCCCAGCAGGCCGTGAATGAGCACCACGACGGGGCCACTGCCTTGGTCGACGTATTTGAGCTGGTCGCCGTGCAATACAACCGTCTGTAATTGGTCGGTTGCCATGATTGAACCTTTCGGAGCCGCCAGTGTCTGTGGCTGCTCGCGTGTCGTCGGACCGCACCCGCCCCGACGCGGATCCACGGGTATTTGTGACCGGGAGTAACCCCAGTTCCCTCAGTATGCCCATCGAGGGGGTCGATGTCGTGGCCATCGGGCGTGTTGTGACGAACCGTGAGCCGTCGGCTGAGAGGAGACGTACAACTCACCGCCGCGTGTCGGCGCCGTTGATCAGGCGAAATCGACCAGTTTGCCGAAGGTGAGGTTGATGTCCCACGGTGTGACGCCCCACGTCTCGATCGCTGAAACCGCGAAGATTCCGGCAGCCTCGATGGTGTCCTGTGAGGCTGGTGCCGACACAGAAACGCCGGTTCGGTCGCTCGGAACCTCCGGCCAGACGCCTGTGCCCACCGGTGCGGGGGTTGCCTCCATGACTGCGTTGGACAGGCCCGATTCGTCGACGGTCGTGAAGAGGCAGTTAGGCTCGTGGGGAGAATCCCACCCGCCGAGTTCCGCGAGCCAGAATTCGCCGCGTCCAGCAGCGGAGATCGCGATCGACGCGAGTACCGATTCGAGATCTTCCCAAGCGTCGCCGGTCGGGGAGGACGCGTCGGTGAGCTTGAACGGTGCGGCGAGGGCAGTGCTGTCCGGGGTGGCGAAGCGCGGCTGCACAGTGAGGGCCTGGGTCTGGGTATCCAGAAACGCAACTTCTCGGAACTTGTTGTCCGGCAGAGAAGTACGAGCTACGAGGCCGCGTCCAAGCAGTGCGCCGAGCGCGGCGGGATCGTCGACGCTCCACAAGCGGGTCTCGTCCTCGGACCAGGTGCGAATCATTCCGCTGACGACAGGACTGATCAGCACGGGCTCGAGGTTTGCACTGCCTGTTGATTCGCTCACCGCTGGCTCCCCACCGCACTTCGTACCGTCGGACGGGTTCCGGGCGGCCAGACAAGTATGCCGCCTCGCTGCTGTGCGCCTTTATTAACCGCCGGGGGTTAATAAAGGGTCGGCCGGGAAACCGGGATCGGACGTCATGCCCGACGCGATGCTGCCGGGTGCGACGGCCACGGCGCGAAGACCCTGCTTGCTGTACTCGAGAGCAAGTGCGTGCGTGAAGGATTGGATTCCACCCTTCGACGCCGCATATGCCGTCATGTACGGGTGGGCGAAGGTCGCCGAAGTGGAACTGAAGTTGACCACGACACCTGCTCCGCTTTCGAGCAGTGCCGGGAGGGATTCCCTCGTCATGAGGAACGTTCCGGTGAGATTGACCCCGATGACGGTGTTCCAGAAATCGAGTGTCATCTCGTGGGTGTGCGCGGAGCGCAGAATGCCCGCCGCATTGACCAGCACGTCGAGCCCGCCCAGAGCCTTGATCGCAGCGCCGACCTGTTCGCGAACAAACTCTTCGCTGGAGATGTCGACCTTCACCGTGGTGAGGCGATCGGAGTGGCCGGCGTCCTTCGCGGCGTTCAGCGTCTGTTCGAGGCCGGTCTCGGAAATGTCGGCGGCGACGACGGTGCCTCCTTCTGCCAGGATGCGGGCAACGGTGGCCTGGCCGATTCCGGACCCTGCGCCGCTGATGAGGACGCGCTTGTCGTCGAATCGATTCACGAGAAAACTCCGGTCTGTGAGATGGACAGCTGTCTGGTGACCGATTCTGCGTGATCCAGCCGCATAAATCTGCGGTTCATTCCACTGACTGGGCAGCATCGGTGCTTGTTCGCCCGGGATTGCGAGCGAACAAGCACCGATGTGTCTTAGAGACCCGCGGCCTGAGCGAGGCTCGGCAGGTAGGTGCTCGGCTGTCCGAAGAGCTGAGCGCTGCCGTGTGCACGCTTGAAGTACAGCTGAGCGTCGTGCTCCCAGGTGATTGCGATTCCGCCGTGCAACTGAACTGCTTCGGAGGTGATCTGCTGCAAGGCTTCCGAGCAGTAGACCTTCGCCACTGCCGCGTCGTCCGCCGACTGCGTCGCCACGGCCGCGTACGTCATCGACCGCGCCGTCTCGACCAACGTGTACATGTCGGCCATCCGGTGCTTGAGGGCTTGGAAAGAACCGATCGCGCGACCGAACTGCTTGCGCGACTTGGTGTATTCCACGGTCTGTTCGACGATCGCTGCGGCCGCTCCGACCTGTTCAGCGGACAACGCGATCAGAACGACGGTTCGGATGCGATCGACCAGATCTTCGGACCACTCCAGTGGCCGACCACGAACACCGGAGAACGTGACCTCCGCCAGCGTTCGCGTCGGATCCATGGTGGGGACGCGTCGGCGGGAGACGCCCTCGGCCGCGGGATCCACTTCGTAGAATCCGTCGGCCGTGAGAACGAGCAGGGTGTCCGCAATGTGTCCGTCGAGGACGTACGACGCCGTGCCGGTCAACGCATCCTCGGTTGCCTCGACGCCGAAGGTGCTCCAACCCGCAGCCCCTGCCCAGCACAGGGCCAACGTGCTCTCGCCGGACGCGACACCGGGCAGCAGTCGTGAGCATGCGTCGTTGTCACCGGAAAGCAGCAGTGCCTGTGCGGCAAGAATCGCCGAACCCAGCATCGGTGAGGGGGTCAGCGTGCGGCCCAGTTCCTCCTGGACCACATGTACCTCGCCCAAACCTGCTCCGACGCCGTCGAACTCCTCCGGAATCGCCAGCGCGGCGACGCCGATCTGCTCGCACAGCTTGCTCCACAACGCGGCGTCGTAGCCGATCTCTGTGGTGATGGCAGCGCGGACGGCAGCGGAGTCGGAATGCTTGCTCAGGAGATCGCGTACCGACGCACGTAGTGCTGCCTGGTCTTCGGTGTCGATGCTCATGATGCAACCAGCGCTTCGACGACGCGCGCACGATGCTCGGACGGTGTGCCCCATGCGGTGAGCAATGCTCGTACCTTGGTGAGCCACAAGGAGAGATCGTGTTCCATCGTGTAGCCGATGGCGCCGTGAACCTGGAGTCCGACGCGGGCGGCCTTGTAAGCAGCATCCCCGCACGCGACCTTGGCGGCGGAAATGTCACGCGAGGCGTCGGCCGACTGATCGCGAACCGACAGAGCGGCACCGTGGAGCAGGGGGCGAGCCATTTCGAGCGAAACGGCAACTTCTGCCAGGTGGTGCTTCATTGCCTGGAACTGTCCGATGACCTTGCCGAACTGCTTGCGCTGCTTCGCGTATTCGGTGGTGACCTCGAGCAGTGTCTGGCCGAGACCTTGCAACTGCGCGGCAGTGGCAAGAGCGCCCATGTCGAAGGCTGCGGAGAAGTCGGCGGAGCCCAGCGATTCGCCGGCGGAAACCTCGTAGAGCTTGCGGGAGAGATCCACCGATGCCTTGGCTTCGCCAGGGATGCCGAGTGAGACGGTGCCGTCCTGCGCGAGTAGAACCAGATCGACCGCATTGGCGTCGAGCGCGAACGGTGTGCGCGGGGGAGCGGCGACGGTTGCCAGCGAACCCTCGGCGAGAGCAGAGAGACGTTCCGGTGCAACGGAAGCCAGGAGCGTCGGTGCTACTGCGATGGTCTCGACGACCGGTCCGGGTACTGCGTGCCGACCGAGCTGTTCGAGTGCAACGACCAGGTCCACGGCGTCGGCGCCGAGTCCGTCGTGTTCTTCGGATATGACGAGGCCGTTGACGCCGGTCTCGGCAAGGCGCTGCCAGAGCTTCTTGCCCGGCTCGGTGTCACCGTCGTTCCACGAACGGATGACGGAGGGCATGTCGGACTTGGTCAGCAGTGCATCGATGCTTGCAGCGAAGTCCTGGTGGGAGGAGTCGAGCGCGAATCTCATCGGTCCGCCTTCGGTAGGCCGAGCAGACGCTCAGCGATGACGTTTTTCTGAATCTCGTTGGTGCCTGCGTAGATCGGGCCGGACAGGGAGAACAGGTATCCGTCCATCCAGTTGTCGGCCAGCTCGGCTTCAGGGCCCTGCAGTTCGAGAGCAGTCTCGTGGGTGGCGATATCCCACTCGGACCAGAAGACCTTGTTGATCGAGGACTCGGCGCCGAGTTGTCCACCGTCGGCGAGACGGGTGACGGTACCGAATGTGTTGAGCTGGTAGGCGCGAGCGCCGATCCAGGCGTCGGCAACCTGGTTACGCAGAGCGCTGTCGTCGGTTCGTCCGCTGGACTTGTACAGCTCGAGCAGTCGGTCGACGGTGGCGAGGAAGCGGCCGGGGCTGCGCAGCGAGAGGCCACGCTCGTTGCTCGCGGTGCTCATCGCGACGCGCCAACCTTCGTTGACGTTGCCGATCACACCCGACTCACCAGGGTTGGCCGGGTCGTCCGGCACGAAGACGTCTTCGAGGAAGATCTCGGCGAAGCCGGGCTCGCCGTCGAGTTGATCGATCGGGCGAACGGTGACGCCCTTCGAGCGCAGGTCGAACATGAAATACGTGATGCCCTTGTGGCGCTGCGCATCCGGATCGGAGCGGAACAAGCCGAAGCCCCAGTCGGCGTAGCTTGCGCGTGAGCTCCACGTCTTCTGACCGTTGAGCAGCCAGCCCCCGTCGACCTTCTTCGCACTCGAACGCAGGCTCGCGAGGTCGGAACCGGATTCGGGCTCGGACCAGGCCTGGGCCCAGATGTCGTCGGCACGAGCCATGCGCGGCATGATGCGAGCCAACTGCTCGGCATTTGCATGCTCGAACAGTGTGGGAGCCAACAAGAAGATGCCGTTCTGGCTTACGCGCCCGGGCGCGCCAGAGCGGTAATACTCCTCCTCGAAGATGACCCATTCGAGCAGGGACGCATCGCGTCCGCCGAGTTCCTTGGGCCAGGAGACGACGGCGTAGCCGGCGTCGGCGAGAGTGTGCTCCCACTGACGGTGCTCTTCGAAGCCTTCGGCGGTATCCATCGACTTCAGGGGAGTGGCGGGCACATTCGCCTCCAGGAACGAGCGGACCTCGTCACGGAATGCGGTTGTGGCGTCGTCGAATACGAGATCCACTAGTTTGTTCCTTCCTGCGGTGCGCGAGCACTGGCAGCCATGGCTTTGGCGTCGAGACCACCAAGCGAGTCTTTGCCGACCTCGGCGTTGTGAGCGTGAGCGAAGTGATGCAGACCGAAGACGGAGTCGATGCCGTTGCGCATCCCCATCTGATCCTCGCACTGGTTGACGGCCTTCTTGGTCAAAGCCAGTCCGAAACGCGGCATCTCGGCGATACGCCCGGCGAGCTCGAACGTCTCCTTCTCGAGATCCTTGCGGGCGACGACGCGATTGACCATGCCGATTTCGTAGGCGCGTTGCGCGGTGAATCGATCGCCGGTGAAGAGCATTTCCTTCGCGAAACGTGAACCGACCATCCACGGGTGCGCGAAGTATTCGACGCCGGGGATGCCCATGCGGACAACGGGATCGGAGAAGAAGGCGTCGTCGGCTGCGACGATCATGTCGCAGACCCAGGCGAGCATGAGCCCACCGGCAATGCAGGCGCCTTGCACCATCGCGATGGTGGGCTTGGGGATCTCCCGCCAACGGCGGCACATGCCCAGGTAGACCTCCATCTCGCGGGCGAAACGCTGGTCACCGCCTGGCTTGTCGACGTGATCCCACCACATGGTGGCCTTGTTCTCGTACTCGACGTGATGGTCGCGTCCCGGAGTTCCCAGGTCGTGTCCGGCGCTGAAGTGGGGTCCGTTGCCTGCCAGGACGATCACCTTCACGTCGTCGTCCTCGACGGCGCGCTGGAATGCCGCGTCGAGGGCGTACGTCACGACCGAGTTCTGGGCGTTGCGGTAGTCGGGTCGATTCAAGGTCACGACGGCGACCGAGTCACGAACCTCGTAGGTCACGACGTCGGCTTCGAAGGGAACGGTCATGATTGTTCCTCGCGCAGAACCGTTTTGAGGACCTTGCCCGAAGGGTTACGGGGCAGGTGATCTACGAAGCGCACCTCGCGGGGCACCTTGAAGCCTGCGATCTTCTCCTTGAGGAAAGCGATCACCGACTCTTCGGTGAGGCCGGCACCGTCGAGCTGGGCGATGTAGACGCGGCCCACCTCTCCCATCCGGTGATCGGGGATGCCGATGGCAGCAGACTCGTGGACGCCGGGCAGGCGAGCCAACATGCCCTCGATCTCGGCGGGGTAGACGTTGAATCCGCCGCTGACGTACATGTCTTTCAGGCGGTCGGTGATGTCGAGATAGCCACGCTCGTCGAGGGTTCCGACGTCTCCGGTGTGCAACCAGCCGTCGGCGTCGATTGCCTTGGCGGTGGATTCGGGGTCGTCGAGGTATCCGAGCATGACGTTCGGTCCACGAAGCAGGATCTCACCCTGGTCGCCGATCTTGACCTCGAAATCGGCTGTCGCGCGGCCGGAACTGGTGGAGACGGTGACCGGGTCGTCGTCGGTGCGGCACATGGTCGCGACCACTGCCTCGGTCAGACCGTATGCCGTGAGGACGGCGTCGAAAAGCTCTGCCTGCATGCGCTCGACGAGAGCAACCGGAACGGGTGCTGCGCCGGTGATCGCGATGCGGAGCGAGGACAGGTCGTATTCGCTGCGGCGGGGATGATCGAGGATGGTCTGGTAGATCGTCGGGGCACCGGGCAGGATGCTGATCTTTTCGCTGTTGACCAGCGCGAGGGTGTCGTCGATGTTGAAGACGGACACCGGCACGATCGTCGCACCGTTCAGCAGGCAGACCAGGATTCCGGCCTTGTACCCGAAGGTGTGGAAGAACGGGCTGATGATGAGGAAGTTGTCGTCGGCGGTGACCTCGGCGCATTCACCCCACGACTTGGCGACAGCGATGGACTGACGATGCGCGGTGATCGCACCCTTGCTGCGTCCCGTGGTGCCGGAGGTGAAGAGGATGTCGCTGACGTCGTCTGGCTGCACCTTCGCAGCACGCGCATCGGCTTCGGTGCGGGCGGCGTCGGTGGCGAGCGCGAGGAAGTCCTCGAACTCGATGACGCCGTCACGGTCGTCGTCCCCGTCGATCGGTACCTGGATGACGGTCGGGATCGACAGGTCCGGGTTGGCGTCGAGCAACTGCTGATAGCGATCGGCCTTGAGGAACGTGCCGACGACCACCAAGGCCGCGGCGTCGACGCGCTCGATGATGTCGAGAGCTTCGGTGCCGGTGTATCGAGTGTTGATCGGGATGATGGACGCGCCGGCATATTGAGCGCCGAGCAGGGCGATCACCCAGTGGTACGTGTTGGGCGACCAGATGACGACGCGATCGCCTGCCTTCACCCCACGGTTGATCAGCGCGCCGGCGAAATCGCGGACACGTTGATGTAGCTGTGCGAAGGTCAGTCGGGTGTCGCCATCGGCGATAGCCGCGCGCTCACCGAACTCCTCGGCGGCCCGGATGAGGGCTGATGGGATGGTTCTCGGTTGTTCGGTCACTGGACTCCTACCTGACACGCTACCTAGCAAGTGCTTGGTAGGTTATCTTACATATGTGGACCAGAGCGAGAGCCCGGACGGGCAGATGACGGACGACGAGTTTGCGGCCACGGTCGCGCAGTGGTTGGCCGAGAACTTGACGGGCAAATTTGCCCAGCTCAAGGGTAAGGGCGGCCCCGGCAGTGAGCACGAGTTCTTCGAGCAACGACTCGAGTGGGACAAGCACCTCGCAGCCGCAGGGTGGACGTGCCTCGGGTGGCCGAAGGAGTTCGGCGGGCGGGGAGCAAGCATCTCTCAGCAGGTCATCTTCCATCAGGAGTACGCGAAGGCCGGTGCGCCCGCTCGCGTCAGCCACATCGGTGAAGAGCTGCTCGGCCCGACGCTGATCGCGTACGGAACCGACGAGCAGAAGCGCCGATTCCTTCCTGGCATCAACACGGTCAGCGAACTGTGGTCGCAGGGCTACTCCGAGCCCGGCGCCGGTTCAGACCTCGCGAACGTCTCCACCACCGCACGCCTCGAAGACGGCAAGTGGATCATCAACGGCCAGAAGGTGTGGACCTCACTGGCTCACGTCGCGCAGTGGTGCTTCGTGGTCTGCCGCACCGAGGTGGGCTCCAAGCGTCATCAGGGCTTGAGCTTCCTGCTGGTCCCGTTGGATCAGCCTGGTGTGACAGTTCGGCCCATCCAGCAGCTCACCGGTACGTCGGAGTTCAACGAGGTCTTCTTCGACGACGCCGTCACCGACGCCGATCTGGTGGTCGGGGAACCTGGCGAGGGCTGGAAGATCGCGATGGGGCTGCTCACCTTCGAGCGCGGGGTATCGACGCTCGGACAGCAGATCGGATTCGCTCGCGAGCTCCAGGGCGTCGTCGACCTGGCGAAGGCCAATGGCAGTGACCAGGATCCGCACATTCGCGAGAAGATCGCTCGTGCCTGGGTCGGACTGCGCGTGATGCGCGCCCACGCGATGCGTACTCTCGACGCGGTCGACGCCGGAACCGGTGGCGGAGAAGCGTCCGTCGCAAAACTGTTGTGGGCCAACTGGCATCGTGACCTGGGACAGCTGGCGATGGACGTGCAGGGTGCGTCGTCGTTGGTTGCACCGTGGGCGGATTCCGAAGGCAATGCCTCGGACATCACCGACCCCGAGCATCTCGAACTCGACGAGTGGCAGCGCCTCTTCCTCTTCACCCGCGCCGACACGATTTACGGCGGCTCCAACGAAATTCAGCGCAACATCATTTCCGAGCGCGTGCTCGGTCTTCCCCGAGAGGCTCGTTAATGTCTGACACCAAAGCCGCGTCCCCGCTTTCCGTTGCGCCCGAGGAAACCCCGGGCCACGGACTGCTCGCGGGCAAGAAGGCGATCATCACCGCCGCAGCCGGAACCGGCATTGGCTTCTCTACCGCGCGCCGGGTGCTTCTCGAGGGCGGCGACGTTCTCGTCTCCGACTTCCACGAGCGTCGGCTCGGCGAGACGGTGGAGAAGCTGAAGGCCGAGTTTCCCGGCCAGCAGGTCGAGTCCATCATCTGCGACGTCTCCAGCACCGAGCAGGTCGACGCGTTGTTCGTCGGCGCGGCCGAGAAGTTGGGACGTATCGACATCGTCGTCAACAACGCGGGCCTGGGCGGCGAGACACCCGTCGTCGACATGACGGACGATCAGTGGGATCGCGTTCTCGACATCACCCTCAACAGCACCTTCCGTTCGACGCGTGCCGCGCTGCGGTACTTCAAGAGCGTTCCGCACGGCGGTGTTCTGGTGAACAACGCGTCCGTTCTCGGTTGGCGGGCGCAGCATTCCCAGGCTCACTACGCCGCAGCCAAGGCGGGCGTCATGGCACTGACTCGGTGCAGCGCTATCGAAGCCGCGGAGTACGGAGTCCGTATCAACGCGGTCTCGCCCTCCATCGCGCGTCACGCGTTTTTGGCGAAGGTCACCAGTGAGGAACTGCTCGACCAGTTGGCTTCCGGTGAGGCCTACGGCCGCGCCGCGGAGGTCTGGGAGATCGCAACGGTCATCGCGATGCTCGCCAGCGATTACTCCACCTACATGACCGGCGAGATCGTCTCCGTTTCTTCGCAGAGGGCCTAGCGTCCCCGTGCGCGGTTAAAGAGTCCCCGGACTCGCTGACCGCGCACAGGGGAAGGCCCTGGATAGGATTGAATACATGACGCCACCTCGAAATTCCGACGAATCAAACGGCAAGTCCGGGCGCCGCGACGAGCTGCTCGAGATCGCGGCGGGGCTGTTCGCCGATCGCGGAGTGCGCGCGACGACCGTCCGCGACATCGCCGACGCCGCCGGGATCCTGTCCGGCAGCCTGTATCACCATTTCGATTCCAAAGAGTCGATGGTCGACGAGATCCTGCACCAGTTCCTCGACGAACTCTTCGGAAAATACCGCGAGATCGTCGCGGCGGGGTTGGACAGTCGCGCGACGCTCGAAGCGCTGGTGGTGACCTCCTACGAGGCCATCGACGCCTCACATTCGGCTGTGGCGATCTACCAGGACGAGGTCAAGCACCTCGTCGGGAACGAGCGCTTCGCTTACCTGGCCGAGCGCAACACCGAATTCCGGGACCTGTGGGTCGGCGTCCTCGAAGCCGGCGTCGCGGACGGGACCTTCCGTTCCGACATCGACGTCGAGTTGGTCTTCCGATTCATGCGAGACACCGTGTGGGTCGCGGTTCGCTGGTACCGCCCGGGTGGATCCCTGTCGGCTCACGCCGTCGCGGCTCAATATCTCGCGATCGTGCTCGACGGGCTCTCCGATCCGGCTACAACTTCAGATGCTATTGCTGAATCAACTTCAAGAACTATTGCTGCACAACGAAACTAGGAGCTAACGCTATGTCCGAGGTTTACATCGTCGACGCCATTCGCACACCGATCGGCAAGAGGGGTGGCGCGCTGTCCGGCGTGCACCCCATCGATCTCGGTGCGCACGTCGTCAAGGCACTGGTCGAGCGCACCGGTATCGACCCCAGTGACGTCGACGACGTGATCTTCGGTTGCGTCGACGCCATCGGCGGCCAGGCCGGCAACATCGCCCGTATGTCCTGGCTCGCAGCGGGATTCCCGGAGCACGTTCCCGGGGTGACCGTTGACCGTCAGTGTGGTTCGAGCCAGCAGGCAGTGCACTTCGGCGCTCAGGCAATCCTGTCGGGCACCGCGGATCTGATCGTTGCCGGCGGCGTTCAGAACATGAGCCAGATTCCGATCTCGGCAGCGATGATCGTCGGTCAGCAGTACGGATTCGACACGCCGACTTCGGGTTCGGTCGGTTGGACCGAGCGCTACGGTGACCAGGAAGTCTCGCAGTTCAAGGGCGCCGAAATGATCGCCGAGAAGTGGGACATCAGCCGCGAAGAGCTCGAGAAGTGGGCCCTGCAGAGCCATGAGCGCGCCAAGGCTGCAATCGCCGCGGGTCGCTTCGACAACGAGATCGTTGCCATGGGCGACGCGACCGTCGACGAAGGACCCCGCGAGACCAGCCTCGAAAAGATGGCGACGCTCAAGGTTCTCGTCGAAGACGGCCGCATGACCGCAGCGGTGGCCAGCCAGATCTCCGACGGTGCGAGTGCGCTGCTGCTGGCGTCGGCGGAAGCGGTGGAGAAGTACAACCTCAAGCCCCGCGCCCGGATTCATCACCTCAGCGCTCGCGGCGACGACCCGATCTTCATGCTCAGTGCGCCGATCCCGGCCACGAAGCATGCTCTCGCGAAGGCCGGTCTGAGCATCGAGGACATCGACATCGTCGAGATCAACGAAGCTTTTGCCCCAGTCGTCCTGGCCTGGATCAAGGAGATCGGCGCAGATCCGGCCAAGGTCAACGTCAACGGCGGCGCGATCGCACTCGGTCACCCGCTCGGCGCGACCGGCACCAAGCTGATGGCAACCCTGCTCAACGAACTCGAGCGCACCGGCGGTCGTTATGGCCTGCTGACCATCTGTGAAGGTGGTGGCACCGCAAACGCGACGATTATCGAGCGGCTCTGACGCCTTGCTGTGCGCCTTTATTAAACGCCGGCGGTTAATAAAGGCGCACAGCAGTTAGTTGTTCGGCACATCCGCAACCTTGATGTCGAAGTTCGCACTTTCACCGTCAACGCTGGTCACGGTAGCTGTGACGTCGTATTCGGTGCCCTGCTCGGTCAGGATGCAGGTGATCGATGCGCCGACTTCTGCGTCGAGGTTCTCCGGACACGTCACGTCGTCAGGTGGCTCGCCGATCTTCTCGGCGAGTTGAGTGGAGATCTGACTTGCGACTTCGGACTTGTCCACTTGCGGCGTCCCGACGCTTGCCGAGCACGCTCCCGTGGCCAATGCCGCGGAGAGCAAGACGATTCCAACTGCAGGCCTCTTTGTCATGTGAACTCCCAGGGTGCGCCGGTGCTCGCTGCTGCCACCTCAGGGATTACCGCATTCGGGACTGTTCAACCGACTTACTCGACGCCGTTTGCCGAGCTCAGCGTCGGCGGACCGTCAAGTTGAAGCCTTCGGGCATCAGGGTGAGCCGTTCGGCCACCTTCAACTCGTAGTCCGGATCGGCTTCGATCGTATATTTTTGCAAGATGGTGCCCAACACGAGGACCGCTTCGTGAATGGCGAATTGTCTTCCGATGCAGGCGCGTTCACCTGTTCCGAACGGCTTGTACACGTGCGCCGGCCTGGCCTTGATGTTGGCAGGTAGGAAACGATCCGGATCGAAAGCCTCGGGATCGTTGCCCCACACGGGATCGCGATGAAGTGACGGGATGAGCACGAGCATCCAATCGCCCTTTTTCATCGGATACTTGCCGACGAGCGTGGTGTCTTCGAGCGCCGCACGGCCGTAGGCGGGAGCGGTCGGCCACAGACGCAATGATTCGTCGAGGACGCGTCGTACGTATCGAAGTTTCGCGATCTTCTCGAAGGCGGGCTCCTCGCCCTCCCAGACCTTGTCGACCTCGGCTTGCGCCTTGGCCAGCACGTCAGGGTTTCGTGACAGGTAGTACAGCGCGAACGACAACGCGCCGGAGGTGGTTTCGTGTCCCGCGACGAGGAAGGTCACGACCTGATGGCGGATGTTCAGTTCGTCGATACGGTTGGGATCGTTTTCGCGTGCCGCCCGCAGCATCAGTTCGAGAAGATCTTCCGGCCCCGGTTCGGTACTTGTCCGCCGGGCACGGATCACCTCGTCCACAACCTCGGCCATGTACGCCTTGCGGACCTCGTCACGTTGATCGGCCCGACGTGCGAGGACTCGCCCCAGGGCCGTCGACTTCAAGAACGTCGTGCGTTGTGAATGGGAGAGAGCGCCGACCATCGCCTTGACGAACGGGTGCTGCTCGTCCCGCTCGAAAGAGTCGAACGAGTAGCTGAATCCAGTGCGTCCGATGGTCTCCAACGTCAGCTTGGTCATGTCTGCCGAGACGTCGACGGGGGAGTCGCTGTCACGACTGTCCCAATGATCGACCAGCTCGCCGGCCACGTCGAGCATGGTGCGGTGGTACGAGCGCATCGCAGTCTGGCTGAACGCCGGGGCCAGGAGATTGTGCGCCTTGCCCCAGTTGGGTTCGTGGTTGTACGCAGTGAACAGTCCGTCGCCGCCGATTCCGCGGAGTGCTTTGACTCCAGGCGCAAGGTGCTTCGCGAACCGGGACTCGTCGGACAGTTCTGCCACCATGTCCGCGCCCGAGGCGAAGACGAAGCGATTTCCCAGGACATTTCTCTCGAAGATCGGGCCGAGTTCGCGCCCGATGCTCACGGAGTTCTGCAGCGGCGTCCGGATATTGATCCCGAGGACGTCCCCGAGGACTGGCAGGCGCCATGCCGGATGCGGAATCCGAGCATCGGTCGTCGCCTCTGGAGTGGTGTCGACGCTCATGGTGTGTCCCCCGGGTGAGATCGCTTACTGAATTGGTGTCTAGTACGCAAAGTACGCCTTACTGAATCGGTGTCAAGTAGTAATCTGACTTGTCTATGGTCGCACCACGAAAACGCCTGGACCGAGAGCAGCGGCGCACGCAGTTGCTCGACATCGGCGCGCAACTTTTTGCCGATCGTTCGTACGAGGACGTCTGGATCGAAGAGGTCGCCGAGATTGCGGGCGTCTCGCGCGGGTTGATGTACCACTACTTCCCGACCAAGCGAGACTTCTTCGCCGCAATCGTCGAGCGCGAATCGCAGCACCTGCTCGAGGTGACCGCACCGGACGCGACGCTACCGGTGCGCGAACAGGTGGCAGCCGGGTTGGACGCCTACTTCGCGTACGTGAAGTCGCACAGCAGGGGAGTACGCGCCATCAACGTGGGGACGCTCTCCGCCGAGGCCGGTATCCGAGCGATCGTCGAACGGGAACTCGAACAGCAGCAGATTCGAATCCTCGACGCACTGGAATTCGAGGGTGAAAGAAGACAGATCGCTGCCGTCGCAGTTCGGGGATGGATCGCATTCGTCCGGGCTGTCTGCCTCGACTGGCTCGATCAACCTTCCATACCGCAGGAAGAGTTGAGAGTGATTTGTCTGCGGACCCTCTCCGGAGCGATGGGCATCGACCTCGAAACGTGAAATGCCGACCGCGTGGGAGCGGCCGGCATTTCCACGGACAAGTCTGATCAGTCGAGCGTCGAATAGAGATCGTCCCAGCCCTTGGCTACGTACATGGTGGTGTAGATGGATCCGAAGTACGTACTGCCGCGCAGAACGGTGACGTTCCCGGCCTGCACAGCCGGAAGTCGTTGCCACAACTTGTTGTCCGAGAGCTGATCGAAGGTGGTGTCGCTGCTGTCGGTGACGGATACCATGAACGCGTCGCAATCGCGAAGGCGATCCATCTCCTCGATGCTCAGTCGCCCCTGATTGTCGAAACCGGTTGTGTTCAATGTTCTTCCACCGATGTCAGCGAGCGTCATGTCGGTGGGTTGGCGATTCTTCTTACCGGTTTCCTCCGACACGGGCAGGCTGTCGATGTAGATCGTGGCCTTGTCCGGACTGTAGGACAAACTCGCGACGGTCTTTCCCACGATCGCCGAAGCGTGTCGAGAGCGGATGTCGGTGATCAGAGCGTCGTAATCGGTGATCAGGCGATCCATGGTGGGGGTTCGGCCCAACCAATCGGAGAGTCGGGTGAGATTTTCTCGCCACGTCTGCTTTGATTCGGTTGTCAGGACAGGAGCGATGGCTTGGAGTTTTGCAGCGGGCCAGTACTCGTTGTCGGCGTTGACGCAGATGATGAGATCGGGTGCGAGTCCGAGGATCTGCTCCAGATTGGGCTTGTCGCTGAGGTATTCGGCCGAACCGTCGACGGGAACCCACTCGGTGGCGGGCGAGATGTTGTATCCGAAGACCGGTAGTTCCAGGGCAATGGCGAGCTCGAGGTCGGTGCGGGCGTCGACGGCCAAGACCCGCTTGGGGTTGGTCGGTATGTCGTAAGTTCCCAACGGTGTGGTGACGGTGCGCATTTGAGTGTCGTCAGATGTACCCGAACCGTCACTGGAACTGCAGGACGACAGAATTGTTGCCGCTGCTGCCATCCCGGCTCCGATGCCGAATTGGCGACGGGTCAGTGCGTCGACTAGCTCTTGCCAGGCGCGTTCGTCCAGCACGGTAGGTGTGGTGGTCAGCATTTTTCGATACCCTTCGGTCTAAGTCCGTATCGATCGTAGGGTCGGCGATACCAGATCACCTATATCGAAAACCGCCTGATATTAGTCGATTTCGGCCATTGTCCGTGACTTGCGGGTGATCGTTGCGCCGAAGGCAGCGGCGAGCGGGAACATGAGAACGCCGTACACCGCAGCCGGCACTGCCAATTGCACATTGTCCAGGAGACTGACGGCGATGGTGATCGCCAACGTGCTGTTGTGGATGCCGATTTCCATGGAACTGGCGATGGCCTGACGATCCTCGATACCGAAGATGCGGGGAACGATGTAACCGATCGAGAGGCTCAGCAGGCAGAACAAGGCAGCGACGACGCCGATGTCGACGAGATAGTCCGCGATGTTCTCGCGCTCGGAAACAACCGTTCCGACGATCACCAGTGCCAGAACCACCGCAGATCCGATGCGGACGGGCTTGTCCATCCGCTCGGCAAAGGCGCTCGAGCGCAACCGAACCCACATTCCGAGGGCGACAGGAATCAATACGACGGCAAAGACCTGGAGCACCTTCGTGAACTGAAGCCCGAGAGTGCCGTCCGCGTCCTCGGGTTCGAAGTAACCCAACGCGAAGTTGGTGATCAGGGGGAGAGTGACCACCGCTATCGCCGAATTGACCGCAGTCAGTGTCACATTGAGAGCAACATCGCCGCGGAACAGATGGCTGAACAGGTTTGCCGTCGTGCCGCCTGGTGATGCGGCGAGGAGCATCATGCCGACCGCGAGCAGTGGGTCGAGGTCGAACAACGTGACCAATCCGAAGGCCGCGGCCGGGAGCAACAACAACTGACAGATCAGGGCGATCGAAACGGCCTTCGGCGCTTTTGCCACGCGGGCGAAATCTCCGACCGTCAGGGAAAGCCCGAGGCCGAACATGATGATGGCGAGTGCGGCGGGTAGGCCGACGGAGGTGAGTGCAGAGTCCATGAGTTAGTGGCTACTTCCAGTCACTGGGGGAATTTCACTGAAACTACCGTGATGCCCGGATCTGCGTGGCAGTTTGGATACATTGGTGTATCGAACCGTGACGGCGTCGGTGAGCAGGGTTATCGTCGAATTATGTGCCGAAACATCACTGAACTTCGTGGACTCGAGCCCGCTGCTACGCCCGAGGAGATCGAGGCCGCCTCTCGCCAATACGTACGTAAGGTGAGTGGAATAGCCAAGGTGTCCGACGCGAACCGAGACGCCTTCGAACAGGCGGTGCGTGAGGTGACCGAAACGACGACGCGCCTGCTCAGCGCATTGCCACCTCGCAGACAGCCACCTCAGACCGTCCCACCGTTGCGTCGTCCGGAAGTGCAGGCGCGGATCGCTGCTCGTTCGTCCTGACCCGAGTGGATCTCACAGATATCGACGTATGGGACGTCGAACCGTTGGATCAGCTGTCAGCTGGGCTGGAGGGCGTTCTGGTCGCTCATCGTGTCCGCGACATCCGGCGACGGCTGGATACGCTGCGCAAAGAGGCCGTCGCCGACGACTTGCATATTCGTCAGGACGGAACGGTCTCTGCCGTTGCGCCCATCGCCGACGGTCACCCGCTCCACGTGCATGCCCAGTTGCTCGAGGTCGCGGTGCGAGAACTGATCGGTGAGGCACTGCTGGTCAGCGCGGATCTTCATCATGCGTCGTCTCTGCGGTCTCAGGTCGGCACCGACCTCCGTGACAAAGCTGTGCGTGTGGGGGAGGAGTGGCGAGCGTTCAGCCCTGATCCCTCGACGGAATTCCTTCTGCGGTTCGCAGTCCTGCCAATCTCGATCGAATTCAATCGGAACGAGCACGGCTGCAAGATGATTCAGTCCGAATCTCGCAAGAACTCCACCGTGAGTTCTTCGGCGGCAGGCTGAGTAACACAGGGGCGGGCCAGTGGTACGCCGAACGCAAACTCGAGGATCTGGACGCGCTCGACGAGTTGTTTCGCGCCGAACCTTGTCGACGGTTACTGCTCATGGACATGCGCTCGGGTGAACGCGGCTTCGCGGCAATCGCGATCGGTGATCCGGACACAGCGGATCACATCTCCGTGACGATTCCCGGATTGAACACCAACGTCAAGGACTCGATGCGCGGAATGGTCGGCGAGGCAACACGATTACGAGCCGAGGCGATGCGCCAACTCGAACTGGCCGGCCGAAAGGAAAGCGTGGCCACCATCGCCTGGATCGGATACGACGCGCCACAGGTGATCGGGCCGGGAAAGTTCGACATCGGTCGGGCCAGCTTCGACGTAAGTCGATCGTCCAAGGCAGGCATAGCCGCCGACGCATTGGGTAGCTTCTTTCACGGTCTTCGTGCTGCGTCGGTCAACGACCGAGTCCATATCACCGCGTTGGGTCACTCCTACGGATCGCTTGCGACTTCTCTTGCGCTGCAACGCGGGGCAAGCGCAGCGGTCGACGACGTGGTGTTCTACGGTTCACCCGGCGTGCGGGCCAAGGTGGAGTCGGACCTCGGTATCGCCGACCGCCACGTCTACGTCATGAAAGCGGAAGGCGACAGTATCGCGGGGTTCGGCCGTTTCGGTGGCGATCCGACACGCACCGAGTTCCACCGATTGTCCACGGCCGAGGGGATCACCCTGGACGGTGTCAAGCACGAGCGGGCTTTCGGTCATGCGGAGTACGCGAGAACCGGGGACAACGGAGAACTGCGGATGTCGGGTTACAACCTCGCGGTTGTGGTTGCCGGACTGCCGGAGTTGGCCGTTGTGGCCTGACCTGCTGACTTACAGTGGCACTCATGCGTCTGAGGCATTCGGCCAGGGGGTTGGTCGTTGACGACCAGTCTCGTCTTCTGCTGTACCGATTCATCGCACCCGGGGGCGGGCTGACGGTCTGGTGTCCTCCGGGCGGAGGCTTGGAAGGAGACGAAACCCCGCCCGAGGCGCTCGCGCGCGAATTGGACGAGGAGATCGGCTTGCGTGACTACGGCGACGCCACCCATGTGTGGCATGAGGAGATCCATGATCCGACGATATTGCCGGGTTGGGACGGTGCGATCAACGACTACTTCCTCGTGCCGGTAGCGGCCGCATTCGAGCCCTGTGGGTCGTTGGGGCGCGAAGCGCTGGCCGCCGAGCTGGTCGAGCACTTCGAGTGGTGGAGCGTTGACCGCCTTCTGTCACACAATGGTCGAGAAGTGTTCGGGCCACGCGATTTACCCGACCGGTTTGCACGCCTGGTCAAGGATGGATCACCGAGTTCGCTGGAACATTTTGTTCGGGCACCATGAGGGCCGCGAGGCATCGCCGTATTCGAGCATTTCGGCATCGAAACACGGCTAAACTGGGGTTATGGAGCACTACGTGCGCAAGGAGCCCATCCCGTACGCGTCTACGGCTGCGCCGGTCAGTTCTCGCAACCGGTTCAGAAGGATGCTCCAAAGGTTGTCGATAATTCTTCGCGGGATGATGGGGGATCGGAAGGCGAGTCGATATACCTCGCTCGCACCGCGTCATCCCGACGGATCACGCACCGCTGTAACATCTTTCAACAGTAATGGTGGTGGGAAATAGGTATCGGTGTACAACACTGCCCGGGCCGTCGAATTCTCGACGAACACCGGGCAGTGACGCACTACTTGGGCTGGGCTCAGCGGAGGTACTGTCCGCAAACCGGCCACGCGCCGGCACCCTGACCGGCAAGGACGTTTTCCGCGACGCGGACCTGTTCTGCCTGGCTGGCGTTGGCGGCACTGCCGGCTCCGCCGTAGGCTTCCCACGTGCTCTGGCTGAACTGGAGCCCGCCGTAGTAGCCGTTTCCGGTGTTCGCGGCCCAGTTGCCCGAAGATTCGCATTCTGCGACACCCGACCAGTCGTGGGTGGCTGCGGATGCGGTGCCGGCGCTCAGTCCGAGGGCTCCGGCTGCGAGGGCTCCGGCTGCGGCGACAGAGGCAAGGGCACGGGTAACGGTGGTCTTGGTCATTTTTGGTAAATCCTCTCGAGTCCCGCCGACGGAGGACGGTGACCGTCTCAGCTCCGCTCCCACCACTAGGAATGTTGTCGAGTCCGAACCGCGGGGTGGGACGGGCGGTGGCGATTCGGTAATGCCCGGTTGATCGGGCTGTCACCAACCATAAGAGATGATTACGGATTGGTCACGGGTCGGCGTGTCGACGCATGTTTGTGCAACAGAAATGCATCAAAGAGTGTTTTCCCAGGTGGCGTGGCGATATGCCACCTCTCTCGGCGTTACATAATCGAGATAAAGTGTGATGCAAGTCACTGGAAATGCGTCTTGATGGCGTCGGTATGTGGCGAATGTGGCGCTCGATCGGCCGGTTTTGTCGATTTCCGGCCCCAGTTCTGGTCACACAGGAGGCTGTGTCGAACCGCGATCTATTGTCGACCGACCGCCCCGATTTACCTGTGGGGCAGCAGAATTGAAAACGAATTACGCGCTGCTGGCTCAGACGAGATTCTTGCTCGCCTTGATCCGACGACGAATGTCGCGCATCTGTATGGTGTTGCCGGCCTGACGAACGGAGCGTGGGATGAACCTGTTGACGAACGACACGAAAATGAAGAGGTGTTCGAACCGGCGGCGGTCGTCTTCGGTCCACTCGAGGTCGAGTTGGTCGCGGTAGATCGGTGGAAGGAATCCGACCGTCAGGAACCGCAACAAGTTTCGGAATACCAGGCGTATCGGCCAAGCGATCATCTGTAGATTGACCAGGTCGATCAGATACTGCTTGGTGCGTTCGTCGATCACGACGCGTTCGCAACCGAGGTTCCAGTAGCGCTCGAAGTCTGCGCGTGTGGCCGGCCACATCTCTTCGGTGACCTGCAGTGTCGTTCCCAAAGTTGATGCGGACTGATAGAACGACTCCGCCTGTTCTTCCGACATCTTGCCGTGCAACAACTGATGACTGTCTTCGAAACCGATGAACAGGCAAGCAGCAACCCATAATTGGAGTTCGCGATTGAAGGCGTTGTACTTGACCGGGCTGTTCGCATCCGACTTCACATGTCGGTGTACCGAATTCACAGCCTCGCGGTAGGCCTTTCGCTCTTCCTCGTTGCCCAGGATCGCGACCGTCAGGTACTGCGTTGTGGTTCGTGCGCGCTTCCACGGATGCGCTGTCAGAGCACCAGATTCGACCTTGCTCTCCATGACGCCGTACGCCACCTCGGGCCAACCGAGTTGCAGGATGACGTTGGCAGCGGCTCCGGCGAACGACCAGAAATCGAGTGCGTCGGTGATGTGTGCGGGTTTACGTGCCCACCGCCTACGCTCCGCCGTGATGGTGATGCGTGTCTGATCGGTCCGAAGAGACGACTCGGACTTTTCCGAATCCAGGTAGTGAGTGGGCATGGATCTTCCTCCGCGCGTGGTGAGTTACTTGGTCTCGACGTTGCTCACGAGCCACCGGTCGTCCGAGCGGACCAGGGACACGACCATGCGGTACTTCTGTGTGTTTCCCTCTGGCGCTGCGACAGTCTTCGCTTGTTGGTCGACGAACACGAGCACCTTGGCCGACGAATTGTCCAGCGATTCGATGCCGACGTCTGTCGCCGTTGCGCTCGCCTGGCCTTGCCCCCCGGCGACGACTTCGCGCAGTGAATCGACCATCGTTCGGTAGGTGCCGGCAAACTCGTCGGTCGACATCGAGGCGATGCTGTCTTTGTTGGCATCGAGGTTCTGATAGTCGAAGGAGGACATGATGGTCGAGTAATCCCGCGCGGTGTCCAAAGCCTCCTGCCGCAGCGTGTCTTCCTGATTCGCCGAGTACATCTGGAATCCGAGCACCACCAATGCTGCGACCAGCGCTACCGCTATGAGTGAGATCAGTGCGTTGCGTGGCTCCTTGAGGCGGCGAAGTAGCGACGGAGAAGTCGGATGTTCGGCCACCTCGGCTTGAGCCTCGTCGAGTAGTGCGTTGTCACCGTGTGCCATTTCCCAGTCCTTCCAACATCAATCTCCAGTAGTTCAGGGCGTCGACTCCGGTGGGGACGAGAATCGGATCTGCGACGACGGGCGGTCCGATCGGCGTACCGGGGACCGTCGAGTTCTGCAATCCGAGGTCGTTCGGGCGGGGAGCATTCTGTGCTCCGCGTTGGACGAGGTCGTCGGCGGGGGGACAGTACATCGCCAGACTTGGACTGGTGGGAGACAGATCGCCGACCTCACGCCTAGGGGTGTCGTAGTTACAGACCGGCCCCTGTGTGGCAACCAAGGCAAAGTCGGCGCGATCGCCTTTGACGATGGATGCCAGTTTGGCGAGACCTTCAGGAATCGTGACAAGTCCGGTTTCGAGGGCGTCTGTGCGGTCGGAGATGATCGGTGCGACAGTGACGAGATTGGCCAGGACCGCTCCGAAAGTGTTGTGGTACTTGTCGAACAACTGTTGAGCGCTGTTCAGGGCGGCGGGCGAATGATCGGTGAGGTAGATCAGCACCGGAGCGTTGGATTCGAGTTGTTCGGTGAAGTTCTTGGCAGCTGCCATTCCTCGGACGAACGAATCCGATTGTGTCGCCATGGAGTCCACCAACGTGGAGGTTCGCGACAGCAGCGCGGCGAGTTCGGCCGACTGGTCGTTCAACTGCGCGGACATGGTCCCACCGTTGTCGATCATCGTCGCCAAGCTCGGGCCGAGCCCGTTGAACGAATTTCCCAGTTCGGTCCCGATGTCGCTGATCGCTTGCGGATCAATCCCTTCCAGGACACCGGACGCCTGAAGCATCAACTGGCTCATCTGGACCGGTTGCTGATCCGCGGGCATGGCGATTTCGTCGCCGTCCCGAAGATACGGGCCGTGGTCTGTGTTGGGATAGATGTCGACATTCTGAATTCCGGCTGCGGTCCCCATCGTCACCTTGGCGACGCTGTCGGTAGGTATCTCGGTGTTGTCGTTGAGTGAGAGTTCCACCCGAGCCGAGCGGGTGCCTGCGTCGAGTTCGACTTCACTCACTTTCCCCACCTGTACGCCGCGATACGTGACGACCGTGCCCTTGGTCAGCCCGAAGGCGTCGGACATGTTGGCGTGCAGCCGGATTTGGCCACCGAAACCCTGAGGGCCGACCACGTAGACGATTCCGAAAGGGATTACCACAGCAGCGATCAGAGCGAACAGGACAAGTTGAACAAGCGCAAGGCGACTCAACGCAGACCTCCTTGAAGTAGATCGGTGAGAGTTCCCGCCGGTGTGATCGATTGACCGGCCATCCCGCCGCTCCAGAGCTTGTCGATCGTTCCCGGAATATCCAGGGCGCCGTCGAAAACGAGGTAGTCACCTTGGACTGCACTGGTGAAGTTCTCGAGCAGTCCGTTCATATTCGCCAGTGTCTGACCGATCTCCGAATTGAACGAATCCAGAGTCCCGACAACGGTCGACGCATCGTGCAGCATCGCGTCGAGGCCGTCGGGTGACGAGTCGAGGATGGTGTTTGCGTTGGTGGCGAGCTGAACGGTCGAGTTCAACAGGCTTGCAATCTGATCCTTCTGTCCCACGAGAATCGACACCACCTGTGGAACGGAATCGAGGTAGTTGTCGACGACGTCGCGTTGGCCGGCCAGTTGGGAGGAGACCCGGGCAGCGAGGTCGACGGCCTCGTCGAACTCGCTGCGGTGACTGCTTGCCTCTGCCATGAGCGAGGTCAGGGTGTCGGTCAGAGAACGAACTTCACCGGAGCGCCCGGAAAACGCGGTGTTCAGCTCGCGCACCACGGTATCGAGTTGATCGATGCCGCTTCCGGTCAGAACCGTACCGAGCGTGGCAAGCGCACTTTCGACTTGCGGACCGATCTCGGTGCGAGACTCCGGAATTGTGTCGCCGTCGCTGAGCATCGAGCCGGACGGAACCTCCGGCACCAATAGTCTGATGAACGGGTTGCCCAGTGCGGACGGGAGTTCGACGGATGCTTCGACGTTGTCCGGCAACGGCGTCGCGGCGTCCAGACTCAGTGTCACATCGGCTCCGACGACGTCGGCGGACAGCGCGGATACTCGGCCGATGACTTTCTGGCCGCTGCGGACGTCTGCCCCCAACACCAGGCCGTCGGCGCCGGCCAGCTGCAGCGCCACGTTGTACGCATCACCGTCGGCCGAACGACCCAGGGGTAGGTCTTGAATGCCTGCGCTACAGCCGCCGAAGGCGAACACGGCCGCAGAACCCACACCGATGATCACGATACCGGCGACTATTCGAACCGATTGCCGCGTCAATTGCCACCTCCGGGGACGGCTCCGCCGGAAATCGCGGAGGCGATTCCGAGCGGATCAGAAGTGCTGAGGGGGAAGGAAATCGGATTCGTGAACCCGGCTCCGGTGCAGATCGGCAACTTGTAGGTGTCGCACAGCGGTTTCGCAACCGCGAACTGAGTCAATGCAGTCGAGACGTTAAGCCGAATGCGCCCGCGCTGATCAGGACCGATTGTTTGGGAAAGGTTCTGCATCATCAACGGCACAAGGTCCATGAACTCTGCGAGGCCGGGTTGTTTGGCAGCCAGAGTGTCACCGAGAACTCGCACGTTGTCGGCTATGGCACCGACATCATCGCCGTGAGTTGTCATGAAACTGTTCAACTGGTCGAAGACCACCTGCAGATCCTGCAGAGGCTGTGAGATGTCCATGTTCTGGTTCGCCCACTGATCGCCCAATGTGCCGAGGTCACCGACAAGTTCGTCGAGGCTGACCTGCCTCGCGTCCAGAGCATTCATCAAGGTATTGAGATTGTCGACAAGGGCACCGATGTCTTCCGACCGAGCGCCGACAACTCCGGTTGCCGTGCTGAGGTTGCGAATTGCGGTGTTGAATTGATCGCCCTGACCCTGCCATCCGGCAGCGCCGCGGCTCACGAGATCGCCGAGATTGCCCCCATCCCCGGCAAATGCGTCGGCCAAAGTGCTGAAGCTTCCCATCAAGCCGTCGAAATCTATGGGGGAGTGGGCACGTTCGATCGGAATCTGGTCGCCGTCTTTCAGCGTCTCTCCGCCGGTGTAAGCCGGGCCGAGTTCGATGTGGCGATCGCTGATCACCGATGGATTAAGGACATAGGCCGAGGCGTCGGCGGGCAGGTCCACGGAGTTGGGCATCGACATCGCTACTCGAACAGAAGTTCCGCGAGGTTCCACCGACGTGACCGTCCCGACGCCGACTCCGAGGACGGTGACCTTGCTTCCCTCGTAGATTCCGCCGACGTAGCTGAAATCGGCGTAGACGGTCTTGGACTGATCCGTTCGTCCGAAGATGTACCAACCGGGGAGTGCAATCGCCAGGGTCACGACCAGCATGGCCGTGACGGCTTTTCGTGTATTCACTTGCAGCCCTCCATGATGCCGAGCGCGCAGAGCAGATTGTCCGGGATCACGGCGGCCGGCGCGTTGACGTCGGTCCAATTGCCGGTGCCGGTGGAATCGGTGACCGAACGCAGCGCGGAAGGAAGACGAGTCAACAGCAGGTCGATCTGATCTGCGTTGTTCTTCAGCGTGGTGGTGACCTCGACGAGGTTGTCGGTCATGGCTCCGAACTCGTCCTGACGATCGACGAAAGTGGTGGAGAGCTTCGAGATGATGATTGTCAGGTTGTCGACCAGCTGAGTCAGTGCGTCCTTGCGCATCGCAAGAGTACGAACGATCGTCTGAGCATTGGCCGCAGTACCGACTATCGAATCGGTTTGTGCCGCAGCCATGTCCGACAGCTCGCGGGACATGATGAGAATCTGGTCGATCTGTTCACTGTTCTGCGCGAAAGCCGCCGAGGCGCCGCTGATTCCGGCCAGAGCCCGGCCCACCTGATCGGAATCAGTTGGAATCACCTGCGAAAGGGTGTTCATCATGGACTCCATCGCCTGTAGGTCGACGCCGGTGGCCGCAGTGGTGGCATCACTGCTGACGTCGTCGAGGCTGTACGGCACGGTTGTGCGGGAGAGCGGGATGACCCGCGCATCGGAGTCGTCGACGACTCCGGCCGGCACGATCTCCAGGTAGCGCTTGCCAAGGACCGTCTTGAGCCTGACAGTCGCCGTGCTCTGGTTTCCCAAAGGCTGGTCCTTGTCCAAGCGGAAGTTGACGACGACGTGGTCGCCGGCAAGGTCGATCGAATCCACTCGGCCCGCGGGAACCCCGGCCACGTAAACCGGATCGGTGTCGGAAAGCCCGCTGGCATTGGCCAACTCCGCTGTGTATGCCGACGTGCGTACGTTGTACCAGAGCTTCGGAATGCCCAAGGCGGCGCCGAGTCCCACCACCAGAACGAAGATTCCGAGACTACCCAGGGCGAGAGCGGTGCCGCTACCGCTGCGACGGCGATCCCCTTTGAACAGGAAGAGCATGATGCCGACGAACACGTCGATCAGCTTGACCAGGAACATCATGAGCACACCGGCGAATGTGTCGGACCGAAGATGTTGGCTTCCATGTCGCCTGCCTTCAGAGTGAAATTGCACAGATACAGGCTGATGAAACTTCCGTAACTTCCGATCCGGTTGGCGGCGTCGGCGAACTGGGGAAGGTTGGCGAGAAGTTTGTTGAACTCGTCGGTGCTCGCAATCCAACTCCCGGTGATACTTTCGAGTTGTTGCACGGTCTGACCGAATGTGCCGTTCGACCCGGCCATGATCTGAGCCAACGACGAGACAGTTCGGTTTCCCTGATCCAAGAGCGAGACCAGTTGATCGTTCTGCCCGACGACGGAAGTACTCAGATCGTTCAAACCGTCCAGCAGACCGACCAATTCGGGTTGGCGTTCGTCGACGGAGGTGAGAAGAGTGTTCATGTTCGTGAGTAGTTGTGCGAAGACGTCCTGACGGTCGACAAGGCCGGAGCTCATGGTCGCGATCTGGTCGAGGAGGGTGGTCATCGCCTGGCCCTGGCCGTTGAAGGTTTCGACAAAACTTCGCGTGAGCGTGTTCACCTGCTCGGGTTGCAGCGCGGCGAACAACGGTTTGAACCCGTTCATCAGTGCCGTCAAGTTGATCGGCGGTGTTGTCTGCGCCAGCGGTATCGTGTCACCTGGTTCGAGCTGTCTTGCGGATACCGTTGTCGCGCTGTCGTCCTGCGTCAGTGCCAGATATCGAGCACCGAGCATGTCGCCGTAGCGCACGGCGGCACGGACATCCGACTCGAGGGAATATTGCGACTCGATTTCGACGTCGACGATCGCCTTGCTCGTGCCGCCGCCGTTGTCGGCAAACGCAACCGAGTCCACGCGGCCGATACGCACACCGGACATCGTGACCGGGTTACCCGGGTTGAGGCCTTCGACATCGGTGAACTCGAACGAATACGAATCGGTGCTTCCGCGAACCGGTACCGACAACGTGTTCGCCACGAACGACGCACAAGCGACGCCGGTGAGACAGAAGAGTGACAACCGAATTACCTGGCCAGGACGGACCTTCACGGGACGGTCACCTCATTGCCTCTGACCATCGGCCCCAACATCAGTGTTGTTGCCGGGTTGGGGGTGTCCGAGCGTTCCGGCGATCCGCCCAGTAGCTGATCTTCGAGGTAGCGCAGCGTGGCCGCTTCGGCTTCGCCGCCCACGACCGGGGCACTGACGGGTTGTGCAGGCGTCAGGTTGGAGCCTGAACACTGCGCGCCGCGCGAGTCCCCGTACTGCGGGCAATCATCGCCGGTGTATGGGAGCGGTTCGGCGAACGTGGCAACTGCTGTGATGTCGAACTTACCGGTGGCGAAGACCCGCGCGCCCGCGGCGCCGAACGTACTGGCATTGGCGAGGGTGGAACGCAGTCCTCCGGGATTGGCCGCGGTGGTTGCGAGTATCTTTCCGGCGGAATCGATCACAGTGATGATGTTTCGGTTGTTCTCCACGACAAAATCGTCGACGGTAGCGGCGAAGACTGCGGCCGCGCCGATCGAGGACTCGAGATTCGCTCTGTTGGCGACCATGTTGTTCGAGACGGTTGTGGCGGCTGCCAAGGTATCGAGAATGTCGGGGGTCGCGCGGTCCAACGCGTCGACGACCGACTTGAATTCGGGTGTCGATTCGAGGAATTGGTGTGCGGCGGGCGTCAATACGCCGGACGCGGCACTGAGATTGTCTATTGTGGTACCGATCTCGGCTCCGTTTCCGTCGAGTGCCTGGCCCAGCGCAGTCAGGGCTGTCTGCAACTTCTCGGGCTGCATCGCCGTGAGGACTCCCACCAATTTGGTGTACACGTCGTAGAGCGCAACGGCTTCGGGACCGTCGTCCATGTGGATCTCGTCTCCGTCCGACAGAGTCGTCTGGCCCTGCTCATTCGGACTGTCCACGAGCTGCATGTAGATGTCGCCGAAGAACGTGCGCGGAACGACGCGGGCCACCACGTCGGCGGGAATCTTCGACGCGTCATCGGTCTGAATCTGCAACTGCACAACGGATTCGGCGGTGCCTGATTCGATTTCGCCGATTCGGCCGACGTTGACGCCGTGGTACCGAACCGGAGCTTCACCGCTGATGAGACCGGCTGTGGCTGGAACAGCGACGAAGATATCGGTGCTCTGCTCGAGGTTTCCCGAACCGCGTAGAACCATTGTCACAGCGGCGGCGACGGCTACCACTACGGCGATCGCGCCGCGAAGGGCATACACGATCTTTGTGTGTGTAGTGAGTCTGTCCACGGCTCAGACCCCCATTCCCGGGATCTGGGGCACGAGGCCCCACAGCGCGAAAGTCATCAGTACGTCGAGGATTCCGATCGCGAGGATCGCAGTCCGGAGCGCGCGCCCGGCTGCCTGCCCGACGCCGGCCGGACCACCGGAGGCATAGTAGCCGTACGCGCAGTGAACCAGCGCGACAACAGCGGCGAACACCACGGCCTTGAGGCCCGAGTACAGGAGATCCTGCGGCGAGATCGCCAGATGGAAGAAGTAGTCGTAAGTACCTGCCGATGCACCGTTGAAGAACACGACGACCAGTCGGGTCGACAGGTAGCTGGCGAGCAGTCCGATCATGTAGATCGGGATGACGCAGATCATGGCAGCGATCACCCGCGTACCCGCGAGGAAGGGGATGGATCTGATCGCCATCGAGTCGAGGGCGTCGATCTCGTCCGAGATGCGCATAGCCCCGATCTGGGCAGTGAAACCCGTTCCGACCTTGGCGGCCAACGCGATAGCGACGACAACAGGGGCAAGCTCACGGGTGTTCGCGACCGCAGACAGCATGCCCGAGAGCGAGGTCATCCCGACGAGTTCGAGGCCCCGGTGAGTCTCGACGCCCAACATCATTGCCGCGGCGAGCGACATCGCGAAGACGATCCCGATGGTGCCGCCGCCGGACAGCAAGGAGTTCGTGCCGAAGCTGACCTCGCTGATCTGACCGAGTACGTGCTTGCGGTACTTGGTGAGCGCAAAAGGGATCGATGCGATGGTGCGGACGTAGAAAGTGACGTGCTGACCGAGGGAGACGAGGCCGTCGCCGGCGGTTCGCAGGGGTCTGCTCGCTTGACGGGCTCGAACACGGAGATCGACGAGCGACATCAGAATTCACCGACTGCCGGGACGATTACGGTGTACAACGCGGACAACACTGTGTTCACGATGAAGACGAGCGCAAACGCGATGACGACGGCCTCGTTGACTGCGTCGGCAACGCCGCGGGGGCCGCCTTTTGCATGGAGACCTTTGAAAGTGGCCACCAAAGTCGAAGCGAGGCCGAAGATCGCGGCTTTCACCAAAGCCATGACGAAGTCGGACGATCGACCGTATTGGCTGAACGTTGCCATGAACGTTCCGGCCGGAAGATGCTGCACGTAGATGTGGTACAGATAGCACGCGATCACTCCGCCGAAGGTCACCATCGAGCACAGTGCGAGGGAGACGATCACTGCCGCAACCAATCTCGGAGCTACCAGGCGTTCGATCACATCGATGCCCATCACTTCCATGGCATCGATCTCTTCGCGAATCTTTCGCGAACCAAGATCGGTGCAGATCGCCGACCCGGCAACACCGGCCATCATCAACGCGCACACCAGTGCTGCGGCCTGTCCGACGATGATGAATGCCACGACGGCGCCCGAGTAGCCACCGGCACCGATGCGGCCGGCCAGTTCGCCGACCGACACCGCGATGAAGACACCGATCGGAATCATGAGGAGCAGCGACGGACCAGTGCTGACGCGACCGATGAAGAGCGTCTGAGTGATCGTCTCGTGCAACGAGAGTCGCCTGCGGAGGATTGCCGTGAACAGGCCGAACAGTGCCTGCACCGAGAATCCGATCAGATAGCCCCCCTGCAACGCTACGTCTCGTACCGGGCCTTTCTGGGCTGGTAGCTCGTACGTCATCTAATTGAATTCCTTTGCAGATCAACATGGTTCAGCACGAAAGTCGAACTGTTCGGACGCTGGCGGTCGAGCGAACTGCTTGTGAAGCATCTCACACATATATGTGACGTGGCAAGCATTATGTGAACGAAAATTCTCGGCGGAATTTTTGGTGTAACAGCGACGGTGAGTGCGTTGACGTGCCAATATGAGTTCTGTCGGGTGGCGTCCTCGGCTTAAGTTCATCGAAATTCCGGAAGCCGTCGTCCGATGTCCCGATCGGGGAGAGAGGGGCCGCTTCGAGCGGTGACCCTACCCCTGGTTTCGACCACAGGGCAAGGCGTTGTTAACGAGAATTCTCTCGAGCTTCAGCATCGATGATCGGGGCGATGCAGTTGATGGCAACCTAAAGTTAGGGCAGCTAGCAGCGTATATAGAGCGTGGATACAGTGGAATCTCGAAAGTTTCCGATGGCGCGCAGCGATTATGATTATGCTCATTCGCAAAAGGATCGGTTTGGTGTCTGGTGGGGCTGAGAGAGGGGGTGCGCGAGTGAGCCCGAGACAGCAGTCTGTCGATGCGCAGACAGTTGACGAACAGACCTCGCGTGTAATCCTTCGAGCGGCGGGATCGGAGTCGGTCAAGCGACGTCCGAAGGACCGCAAGGCGAAGATCGCCGCTGCGGCTGCAATTGCGTTCAGCGAACGGGGATATCCTGCCGTAGGCGTCGAGGATATTGCGTCGTCCGTCGGTATTTCGGGTTCGGCACTCTATCGGCATTTTCCGAACAAGTATGCGATGTTCCGCCACGCGGCACTGGAATTGACCGACGCGCTCGAGAGTGCACTCGATGCGGTCTCCGTCGCCGCCGATGCAACTGACCGGGAGCGCCTACGCGAGGATTTGCTCGCTGTGATCCGAACGACGGTGCGTAATCGGCGCACAGCCGGGATCTACCGGTGGGAGAGTCGGTTTCTCGACGCTGCCGATCGGAAATCGGTCCGAGCTCAGTCAGCTGCTGTCAATCACCGAGTTGCACTGCATCTTTCACGCTCCGAACCGCCGGCGAGTGCTCGTGCCGAAACCATCCTCACCTCAGCGATGTTCAGCGTGATCGGCAGCATCACCGCTCACAATCTGATACTGCCCCAACGTCGGATGGAGCAAGTTCTTCTCGACGCTTGTCTGTCGATCGAACATGGTGGGAGTGCAATTACATCGCGGCGGTCGGAGCAAACTGTGTCGACGCGGTCGGTGACGACGAACAAGCGTGAACGTCTGCTGCAGGAAGCCGTGCGGCTCTTCGATTCTCGCGGTTACCACGACGTCAGTATCGAAGAGATGGCAGCCGCTGCGGGTTTGAACGCTTCCGGGATGTACCGCTACTTTCCGAGCAAAGCGGAACTTCTCGGGGCGGTGTTCTATCGAGCGGCGGACCGTCTGGACCTTGCGACGGCAGCAGTATTCGAGTCTGCGACGTCGCCGGAGGAAGCGCTGCGCGCACTGTCGGCGATGTACGTGGAGTTGTCGTTTGCACAACATGAATTGATGTCGGTCTATTTTTCCGAGATGAACAACCTTCTGCCGGGACATCGAAGCGATCTGAAGAATCGCCAGAAGCTGTACGTGGTCGAGTGGGCGCGGATACTTCGCGAAATTCGTCCGGACCTTTCGGCGATAGAGGCGAAGTTCCTGGTTCACGCTGCTTTGAACCTCGTCCCCGACATCGGACGCTTGATGAAGTTCGATGTTGCAGCAGAAAACGCCTCCACACTTCAGACGTTCATGTCAGCAGTTCTCTTCGGCCGCCCGGCTCCGCCGCCCTGAACTTCGCGCCGCCCTGAACTTCTCGCCGCCCTGAAACTTGTCGGACGGCGTGCGTAGTGTGGTCGGCTATGAGCGAAGTCGTGTCTCTGGCAGCTGCCCGCCGAATAGCGCTCGCCGCTCAAGGGTTCGGCAAATCACACCCGGCAACGGTGACGCGGCGCAATCTGGTCAGCGTGATGGACCGGCTGCAGGTCTTGCAGATCGACTCGGTCAACGTTTTCGAACGCAGCCACTACCTGCCCGTTTATGCGCGACTGGGCGCCTACGACAAGTCCAGGCTTGATCAGCTGACCTTCTCCCCGGAGTCGGGGTACCTCGAATACTGGGGACACGAAGCGACGTTCCTGCCGGTGGACATGTGGCCGCTCTTTCGTTGGCGCATGGACCAGTTTCGTGACAAAGCTTTGAGCGACAAGAACGGATGGGCGTCTGATCGGCGCCACTTCCTCGACTGGTTGCGCAACGAACTGTGTGAAAACGGTCCGATGGCGGCGAGCGAAGTCGAGCATGAAGCGAATACACGCCGCGGCCCGTGGTGGGGGTGGTCGGACGTGAAAGTCGGGCTGGAGACTCTGTTCCGGTGGGGCGAAGTGGTATCGGCGGGTCGCGCAGGATTCGAACGTCGATACGGCCTTGCCGAACACATGCTCGCGCCCGAGATCCTCGATGCGAGGATCGATCGATCGGACGCGATCCGTGAGCTGGTGCTGCGCGGTGTGAAGGCCCACGGACTCGGTACGCTCGACGATATCGCCGACTACTTTCGGCTGCCGAGCGCTGAGGCACGAATTGCCTTGCGTGAGCTCGAAGACGCCGGCAATGTACGCAGTGTTTCCGTCGAGGGCTGGGAGCGTCGTGGCAAGCCTCGCGAGGTATGGAGTGATCCACAGGCAAAGCGTCCAAGGTCGATCCGAACCGAGGCTCTGTTGTCGCCCTTCGATCCGGTAGTGTGGGCGCGCGATCGAGCGTTGCGGCTCTTCGACTTTCACTACCGGATCGAGATCTATACTCCCGCACACAAGCGGGTTCACGGCTACTATGTGCTCCCCGTGTTGATCGACGACAATATCTGCGCGCGAGTCGATCTCAAGAACGACCGACAGAACCGTCGGCTACTCGTGCGCGCTGCTTGGGCCGAGCCCACCGCCGATGCCGACACTGCACCGCGTCTGGCTGAGCTCCTTCGTAGAACCGCAATGTGGCAAGGCTGCGACACCGTAGTCGTGGAGAACAATGGAACATTGGCATCAGAGCTGGCCGCTGTGATGGCCGGCGACGAGGTGGATGCGGTGGGCGCGCGCTAGGTCAATCTGGAACGGTGAGTCTCCCGTCGACTGCAGCTCGGTTGATGGAATCTCTTAATGCCGAACAAGTTCCGGTGCGAATTTTCGGCGACGCCTTGTCTTCGCGATACTCCGAACACACGTTGTGCGGATCCGATCGCCATTGAGTCGAGGTATGTTGCCAGCTGTTCTTCTCGACGAGGACATATGTTCCACACCGCTCGCAGTCCACTGGTTCCATGGTCACTGCGCTGCTCCTGCACGGCGTGCGAGGTTGTCTGCAACCTCCTGTTTCCACACCTCGATGGGTTTGCTTGTGTCCATCTCGAATTCGAAGCGATCGATCATCTCGGGCGTGACGTCGGCGACGTCGACGTAGAACTGTTCGTACCACCGCCTCAGTTGGTAGACCGGACCGTCCTCGGTGCAGAGTAGTGGGTTGTCGATGCGGGTCTTGTTCTTCCAGATCTCGATGTCCTGCTCGAATCCGACGCCGATGTAACCGATCATCGCGTCAACGGTTTGGTCCGCTATCCCGGCGGGAAGTTCCTCGGTCTTCTTGACGGTGATGCCGTACATCAGGACAAACTTGTTCGGGCTGACCGGATAGTGGCAGTTGATCAAAACCGAATCCACCTTGAACGTTTCGTACTGGTACACCAGATCATCGATCATGAACGACGGTCCGTGATAGGCGGCCACCGAGAAGTTCGAGACCAACTTCGGCACGTCGGGATCCGTCCAGGTCACGATGTCGTCGCGGTTGATACCGCTCTGCTCCTGGATGGCGACATGCCCCTCGAAGACGTTCTTGAAGTAAGTGGGAAACGAAAAGTGCACGTAGAAGAAGTGCGCCATGTCCACGACGTTGTCGACGATTTCTCGACAGTTGGTGTCGATGACGATTGACTTCCATACCCAATCGGTCCATTCGTGGTCCGGAGTTTTGATTACCGGTATGGCGACTTCGGCCGGAGGCGGATTGCCTTCGGGGTCATGCCAGACGAAGAGCAGTCCGTCTTGTTCGAGGGTGGTCCAGGCGCGAGTTTTGGCAAGCGGTGGAACGCGGCGTGCATAGGGGATCGCGGTGCATTTGCCGTTGCCGCCCCAACGCCAGTCGTGGAAGGGGCAGGCGACTGAATCGCCCTTGACCGTGCCCTGACTGAGGTCGCCGCCCATGTGACGGCAGTAGGCATCGAGGACCTTCAATTCGCCCTGGCTGTCGGCAAATACGACAAGCTTGGTGCCGAAGGCCTCGATCGGATGTGGGTTCCCGTCGTGGAAATCCGTTGCAAGTCCGAGGCAGTGCCATCCGCGGGCAAAACGTTCGGGCGCAGCGCCCTCGTCGATCATGCGGATCTCGTCGACTTCGCCGAGGTCCGTTGTGGTCGTCACGTCTGTGGTCAAAACGTCGTCCTTTGTTCAGTGATCTGTGTTGGCCACTGTGGTGAGGAGTTGGTCCAGGTTCAACGGGGGTAACCGGTGATCGGTATAGCTGCAGGTGGAGTGGCCAGGCAGGTTTGTCTCCCGCACGGTGGGAAACGCCCTGGCGGTTCGTCCGGTGAAGGCCCAGATTTGCAGTCAGCAGAGCACGCCCAGCGCTGTCCTCTCGACGGGCGGATCACCGAAACGGAGACGCCATGTCGGTCGGACCGATCACAGAAGAGCCCATCCCTATGTCAACCCTCGACAGGTTGGCGATGGTAGTGGATTGCTTTCGTGACGCGCCGCGGTTGACGCTGGGCGAGGTGGCCCGTCGAACCGGGATTCCGCGATCGTCCGTGCACAGGATGCTTCTGAAGCTAGTGAGGATGGATTGGCTTCGCAGAGAAGGCCTCGAGTACGAAATCGGCGACAAACTCGGCGATCTTGGGGCAATCTCGTTGTATCGAAACAAGTTCGAGAGGGTGGTGGTGCCGTTGTTGTACAACCTGCACCTCGTCACCAATCAGGCCGTACATCTCGGGGTCCTCGAGGGAAGCAACGTGCGATACCTTCAGAAGATCGGCAGCCAGGCGATACCTGACCTCCAGACAGGCGTCGGCTCTCGCATCCCGGCGCGATCCTCGGCAATCGGCAAGGCACTCTTGGCAGCGGGCCGCCGTTCGACGGTCGCGCAACATTCCGCAATAGCCAACCATCGGTACGGCGTCGTATTCGGTACGTGTACTTCGGGTCTCGGCTGCATCGGTGTGAGGGTGGGTGCGCTGGGCGAAGCGGAAGTCGGTCTGTCGATCAGCGGCCCACTCGTTCGAGGCAAGATCGACGATCGACACGTTGCACCGGTACAGATGGCCGCGGTGGCAATCTCCCAGTATTTCGAGGTGCCGGGTGGTCGTCACCAGCAGACCGGTTAGCTCGGCAATGCGCAGAGTGCGCCTCCTCCAACTCCGCGTAAAGCGCAGTGGGGGAGACGCACTCGGATGAATCTGCGTCAGCGAAGAGCCGCGAGCGCGTCGATACGCTTGGCCGCGTCCTCCATGATGTTCTCGATCAGTTCCTTGCAGCTGGGCAGATCGTTGATCATTCCGACAACCTGACCCGAGGCAAGCACGCCGGCTTCCGTATTGCCCTCGACCAGACCGGCCTTGAGCAACATCGGGGTATTCGCCGCCATGATGATTTGCATCAGCGTGCGGTCACCCGAGCGCTTCATCGCGAGGCCGTCCTTGGCGAGCGTCGACCACTTCATACCTGTCATTGCCTTGAACTTGGTGGCGTTCTTGGCAGCAGCGATCAAACCGGTTGCATAGCTGGAACCTTCGAGGCTGTTGACCAGGTCGGTGTTGAGCACACGATGAGGCATGCCGTCGACCTTGCGTGAGACCGTCGTATCCGTCAGTCCTCGCTTGAGGTATTCCTGCTTGACGGAGTCCGGCACCGAAGAGTCACTGGTGAGCAAGAAACGCGTCCCCATGGCGACACCGGCAGCGCCGTACGCCAACGCTGCGGCCAGCCCGCGGCCGTCGAAGAATCCGCCACCGGCGATGACCGGAATATCGACCGCGTCGAGAACCGAGGGAAGAAGCAATGTCGTTGCCACACCGCCGGTGTGACCACCACCTTCGCCGCCCTGGACGATGACGGCGTCCGCGCCCCAAGATGCAACCTTGACCGCATGCTTCGCGGCACCGATCGACGGTACGACGACGATGCCGTGGTCCTTGAGCTTGGCGATCAGTTCCTTCTTGGGAGCCAAGGCAAACGACGCGACCTTGACGCCCTCACGGATCAGCAGGTCCGCGCGCTGCGGCGCGTCGGTGGCGTCGGCACGCATGTTGACACCGAACGGCTTGTCCGTGAGCTGCTTCGTCTTCTTGATCGCGTGCTCGAGCTCGTCGTAGGTCATCGTGGCCGAAGCCAGGATGCCGAGACCGCCCGCGTTGGCCGTCGCCGACGTCAGCGCTGGCCCGGAAACCCAGCCCATGCCCGTCTGCACGATCGGGTACTCGACACCGACCAGTTCGGTCAGTGCTGTCTTCAGAGTAGGGGTCATGCCGAGACCTCACGGTCCCGAAGGTTGCGCGGATCGAGGGTCTCGCGAATGAGGTGGAGCTCTTCGGCGGTGGGGTCACGGGTGATACCGGCCTCGGCGAGTCCGGCTACCTCGAACGAGGTGTTCTCGGCTACCTCTTCGGCGGTGACGCCGGGATGGAGGCTCAGCGCGCGGAAGGTGTTTCCCGGTCCACCGAAGTCGAAGACACCGAGGTTGGTGACAACGCGGGGGATGTTCAGGTACTTGTATGCCGGGTTCTCGGGATCGATCTGGTCGTAGCCGACACCGCACACCACGTCGACCTTGTCGACGAACACTCGCTTGGAGTGCTTGGGGACGAAGTAGCTCGTCGCGTGGTTGATGGTGTTGCCCGGGGCGCCGCGCACACCGAACATCTGACGCGTCGGCTGCTGAAGCGGGCCGAAGGCGGAGAGGTTCTGGTTGCCGTGGCGATCGAGCTGATTGGCGCCCATGACTACGTGGCGACGGCCCGAAGCGACGACGTCGAACACCTTGCGGAAAGGCATCCATCCTTCGATGGGGCCCTTCGTTCCGACTGCCGGGGTGTCCTCGAGAATGAGGGCTTCACCATCGGTGATCAGCAGGTCGGGTTCGGTGGTGAGCCGAGCCAGGCGAGCGCCGATGGTGGACGACGTCGACATCGGGCTGGCCATGATTTCGCCTGCACCGGAGAAGATTTCAGCGCACGCGAGAACAACGTACTCTGCGCGGGTGACGGTGGATTCGCTCATTTTGCCTGCTCCCCTGCCTTTGATGAATCGGCAAACTTCTTTACTGCGGCTTGGTAGTCCTCTTCGCTGCCGGAGAGGAAGGTGTCGACGAACGTCTGCCACGACTCGGGGGTCTTGGCGGCCTCGGCGTAGTGACGCTGGAACTTCTCGTCGCGGCCGTAGCTTTCGCCGGCCAACGTGAAGTGGGCACCGTTCGGGGCCTCGACGACGGCGTCGACCATCATGCGGTTGAGCAGAAGATTCTGCAGTGGAACGGATTTGACCAGTTCCTCGGTCTCGACGATGCGTTCGACGGAGACGTAACGCTTTTCGGCGGCCATGCAGTACAGGTCGTCGAAGTACGGGTCGACACCGTTGTACGCGGCATTGCCGTGCTTGTCACCGAGATTGAGGTGAACGAACGACGCATCGAGGTTGAGTGCAGGCATCGCGATCAAGGTCTCGGAACGGCCGTCGGCCTCTGGGTACGGGGAGGTGACGGTCTTGAGTTCGTCGCCCCAGAAGTTGCGAACGTCCGAACCCAGGCCCGCGCGGATCGGGAGGAAAGGGAGGCGAGCGGCAGCGGCTTCGAGGCCGCACTTGACCATTCCCTCGTCCATCTCGCGGACTTCGATCTCACCGGCGGTGCGTGCCTTGGCAAACCACGGATCGTAGAACGGAGCGGAGTCCAGGGACACGAAACCGTAGTACGCCTTCTTGACCTTGCCGGCCGAGCACAGCAGCCCGAGATCCGGTCCGCCGTAAGTGACCACGGTCAGGTCCTTGATGTCCGAACGCAGAATCGCACGCACGAAGGCCATCGGCTTGCGGCGAGATCCCCAGCCGCCCAAGCCGATCGTCATTCCGCTGCGGAGCTCGCCGACTACCTCGTCGAGCGACTTCGTCTTGTCACGCTTGCTAGCCATGTTTGTCTCAGCCTTCCTTCTGGGTTGCGTTCTCGCGCGGCTTGCCGGTGGCGACGAATTCGTCGCGGTGTTCGTCGGACACACCGAGGAGGTTGAGTTCGAAGGTGTAGCCCTGCTCGAGGCGGTAGCTGCCCTTGACGTCGACCGGGTCGATGCCGTTGATGGCTTCCTTGGCGCACCGGATGATGCGGGTGTCCTTCGCGGCGATCTTTGCGGCGATCTCGCGAGCGCACTCGTCGAGCTTCTCGCGCGGGACCACGTCGTAGACGCTGCCGAACTGTTTGAGTGTGTGGGCGTCGACGCTCTGTGCGGTGTAGTAGAGCGTGCGCATCATGTGCTGCGGCACCAGCCGTGAGAGGTGTGTGGCAGCGCCGAGTGCGCCGCGGTCGACCTCGGGGAGGGAGAAGATCGCGTCGTCGGAAGCGACGATCACGTCCGCGTTGCCGACCAGTCCGATGCCACCGCCGACACAGAATCCGTTGACGGCCACGACGACGGGTACAGCGCAGTCGTAGACGGCTGCGAAGGCCGCGGCGCAACCGCGGTTGGCGGCGACCAGTGCGTCGAATCCCTCGGTCGCCTGCATCTCCTTGATGTCGACGCCGGCGTTGAATCCGCGTCCCTCGGCTCGCAGGATCACCACGTGAGTGTTGAGATCCTTGCCCGCGTCGAGGATGGCGTCGGCAAGCTCGAACCATCCCTTGGACGGGATTGCATTGACCGGCGCGTAGTCGATGGTGACCGTGGTGATGCCGGTTCCGTCGGAGGAGGTGCTGATGCCCATATCGGGATTCCTTACGTCTGTGTACCAAACCAAGCGATTGCTTGGTAAGTTAGCACACAAGCGGAGCCGACAAGCCCGAGCAGAGTGCATTAGGAGACAAATATGAGTGGATTGGTCGACGGACGCGTAGTCATCATCACCGGGGCTGGTCGCGGGATCGGACGTGCGCATGCCTTGGCGTTTGCTGCCGAGGGCGCCAAGGTCGTCGTCAACGACATCGGTGCGGGTGCCGACGGTTCCGAGACCGGTGAGAGTCCGGCCGAGCAGGTTGTCGCGGAGATCATCGCCGCCGGTGGCCAAGCAGTGGTCAACGGAGACGACGTGGCCGACTGGGTGGGCGCCGAGAATCTGATCAAGACCGCGATCGACACCTTCGGTGGCCTGGACGTACTCGTGAACAACGCGGGCTTCCTGCGGGACCGCATGCTGGTCGGCATGAGCGAAGGCGAGTGGGACGCGGTGATTCGCGTGCACCTCAAGGGGCACTTCGCGCCGCTGCGTCACGCTGCTGCCTACTGGCGCGCTGAGGCCAAGGCGGGCAAGACCGTCGACGCACGCATCATCAACACCAGTTCGGGTGCAGGACTACAAGGTTCGATCGGCCAGGGTAACTACGCTGCCGCGAAGGCCGGTATCGCCGAGATGACCATCCAGGCCGCAGCCGAGCTCAAGAATTACGGCGTCAGTGTCAACGCGATCGCGCCTGCTGCGCGCACGCGCATGACCGTCGGCGCGGGTGGGGCGATGGCCGAGTCGATGGCAGCTCCCGAAGAGGGCTTCGATGCCATGGCGCCCGAGAACATCTCGCCGCTGGTCGTCTGGCTCGGTAGCGCCGAGTCCAAGGACGTCACGGGGCGGGTGTTCGAGGTCGAGGGCGGAAAGATCACCGTCGCGGAGGGCTGGCGTCACGGCCCGAGCGAGGACAAGGGTGACCGTTGGGACCCGAAGGAGATCGGGCCAGTCGTGGCAACGCTGTTGGAGAAGGCGGAGATTCCGACGCCGGTGTACGGGGCGTAGGGCCTCCAGCCCCGTGTGTGGTTAAGGAGTGCAGGGACTCCTTAACCACTCACAGGTGGTGTGCCGGCTACGCAGGCGCCCGAACCACCAACACGGTGCCGGGGAACTCTGCGGCGAGCTCGCGCCGAGAATGCTTCACGCAGGCTGTGCCGTAGCCCTTCTTGCGAGATTCCGGCGCGATCCAGATCGCCACGTTGACCTCTTGGCCGTCGAGTTCGCCGAATACCAGGCCGACGCTCTTCGAGCCGTCACCGGAGACGTCCTCGGCGACGAACCAGGCAGCGGTCTCGTCGTCGATCCGGCCGAGGCCACCGACGCGCTCAGCTTCGATCCGATCCTCGCTCCACGGCTTGCCGTCTTCGCCGAGCTGCTCGCCCGAACGAATCGTGAACAGCGACTTGTCTTCTGCGCTGTCGCTGAACGGGCGCAGGGTGAAGTTCTGCCCGCTGCTCGCGGGACGATCGAGCGTCGTCCATTCGAGAGTGGCGTCGAGATTCTCCAGCTCGCCCTGGATGCGATCACGCGCAGCCTTGGTGAGCGCACTGAACTTGAGGCTCAGAACTGCTTCGGCATTTGCTTCCGACGTGCCGAGGAGTTCCGCGACGGTGGTCAGTGCCTCCTGGTGGTCCTTGCTGTCGACCACTGCGTCCAGCACCTCGTGGCGACGCTCCAGCGCACGCACGAGGGCTGAGGTGATCTCGCGTCGGTCCAGGATTTGATCTTGAATATGCGTCGTCATATATGCGACTCCTTGCTGTGTTCGAGGCTCTGTCGAAACGCCGTGCGGACCGTACGAGTCAATAGTGCTCCAACTCGCTCGTTATGGCACGTGTTCAGCCTCCGGTGCGGCGAACGAGCCGTTCGTAGCGCTGGCGGGCAGCTTGAGTGCTGCCGAGCCCGAGTCCGAAGGCAATATCTTGCCAGGTCATGCCCCGTTCGCGGGCAATTCCGAGGAACAGTGCTTCCAGCTGTTCCATTTCGGCTCGGGCCTTGGGAATCAGAGTCAACGCAGCCATGACATCGGCGTCGTCGACCTCGGGTTCGTTCGCCTGCGGTGTGTCGGTGCCGCCGGCAAGACGAGCCACGACGCGCACCGCGCCGTAGGGCTCGAGCATCTCCGGATGGGATTGCCGCGCGCGCTGGCTTTGGGTCGCGCCGTGGCGCTCGCTGATCCGAAAGAGTCCGGCGTACTCGCGATGTGCGCGTTCGCGGCCGGAATCGATCGGTCTGAACTGGTCATCGGTCATGAACCCAGGCTGGCATGAACCCGGGTCGATGTAAACGTTTTGTTGTAAACAGTCCGTTTATTTCTTCAGCGGCTCGCACACGATGACGGGAATGACCCGGTCGGTCCAGGCCTGATAGTTGTCGAAATCCGGATACATCGCCGTCAACATCGGCCACAGCCGAGCACGCTCGTCCTCGGTGGAGACGCGGGCTTTCATCGATCGGATCCGAGACTTGATCTGCACCGTCACCACCGGGTCCGCCTTGATGTTGAGGTACCACATCGGGTTCTTCGGAAGACCACCTTGCGACGCCACCAGAATCACGTTCTCGCCGTCCTCGAGGAACAGCAACGGACTGATCCGCTCCTCGCCGGATTTGCGACCGGTGGTGGTGAGCAGGCAGATCGGCAGCCCGCGTGGGAACGCGCTGCCGACCCGCCACTTGCTACCCAGCCGCCCGTCGGTGGCGCGATACATGGCGACGTTTGCCTTCGACATCCACTTGATGATCTTGACCGTCGCCGGAGCGTCGAGTCCCTTGGGTTTAGCTGGGGGAGTAGTCATCTCAGATACGCTCGATGATGGTTCCGGTGGCCAGCGCGCCGCCGGCGCACATCGTGATCAGAGCCGTCGAGCCGTTGCGACGCTCGAGTTCGTGCAGTGCGGTGGTGATCAGTCGAGAGCCCGTGCTGCCGACCGGATGGCCGAGAGCGAGCGCGCCGCCGTTGACATTGACGTTGTCGAAGTCAGGTTCGTGAACCTGAGCCCAGGACAGTGCGACGGATGCGAATGCTTCGTTGATCTCGAACAGATCGAGGTCGCCGATCTTCATTCCGCTCTTCTCCAGGACACGGCTGGTTGCCTGCACCGGTCCGTCGAGGTGGAATTCCGGTTCCGAGCCGACCAGTGCCTGGGCGATGATGCGGGCTCGCGGCTTCAAGCCGAGTGCGCGGGCCTTGTCCTCGTCCATGAGCAGGACTGCGGCTGCGCCGTCGGAGATCTGGGAAGACGTTCCGGCCGTGTGAATCCCGCCTTCGAGGACTGGCTTCAAGCGCGCTAGGGACTCGGCCGTCGTATCGCGCAGGCCCTGATCGCGATTGACGAGCTTCGTCTCGCCCGTGAAGTTTCCTTCCTTGTCGACCTGGGGCGCCGAAAGTTCGAGAACCTCGCGGTCGAAACGCCCTTCCTCCCAGGCCTGCTTGGCCAGCGCCTGCGAGCGGACGCCGAGGGCTTCGATGTCGTCGCGGGTCAGTCCGCGTCGACGCGCGATGCGTTCCGCTGCTTCGAACTGGTTGGGCATGTCGATGTCCCACGTCGCCGGTCGACGCGGTCCGGCCTGATCGCCGACGTTGGCGCCGAGGGGAACCTGGCTCATGGCTTCGATGCCGCAGGCGATGCCGGCGTCGATGGCGCCGGTGGCAATCAGACCGGCGATCAGATGGTTCGCCTGCTGGGCCGAACCACACTGGCAGTCCACGGTGGTTGCGCCGGTCTGCCACGGAAGTCCGGCGTGCAGCCAAGCCGTCCGCGTGATGTTGTTGGACTGAGCGCCGGCCTGGGTGACGCAGCCGCCGATCACCTGCTCGATCAGCAACGGGTCGATTCCCGACCGGTCGAGAACGCCCTTTTGTGCCGCTCCGAGGATCTCGGCGGCGTGCAGACCGGCGAGCCAACCTCCGCGCTTGCCGATCGGTGTACGGACAGCCTCGACGATTACTGGTGTGCCCACAGCGGGCTCCTTTCCTTGTAATGAAAAAGTAGAACAGGTTCTCTGCGGGAAGCAAGACCTGTCGACGTTTCCTTTCCTAGTAAGCAGGCTTGTGTTTCAATGAGAGTAGAACGTGTTACACATCACGGATCCCCATCACCCCTGTGATGAAAAGGCTTAGGGCAGGAGACATCAGTGGCACAGCCCGCATTCCCCGAGGGAATCGACTTCACGGACCCCGACATCTACGCGGAACGCATGCCGTTCGAGGAGTTCGCCGAACTCCGGAAGACGGCCCCCGTGTGGTGGAATCCGCAGCCCCCGGAAATCGGTGGATTCCAGGACGAGGGCTTCTGGGTGGTCACCCGTCATGAAGAGGTCAAGGAGGTCTCGCAGCGAAGCGACATCTTCTCGACCCACGAGAACACTGCGATTCCTCGCTTCGCCGACGACATCCCGCGCGAGAACGTCGAGATGCAGCGATTCATCCTCATCAACAAGGACGCTCCGGAGCACACCAAGCTGCGCAAGCTGGTTTCGCGTGGATTCACCCCGCGAGCCATCAACAGCCTGCGCGAAGAACTGACCGAGCGCGCCGAAAAGATCGTCAAGACTGCGGCTGCCGGTGGTGCCGGAGACTTCGTGGTTCAGGTCGCGTCCGAACTTCCGCTGCAGGCAATCGCCGAGCTTCTCGGTGTGCCGCAGGAAGATCGAATGAAGCTCTTCGACTGGTCCAACCAGATGACGTCCTACGACGACCCCGAGTTCGACATCGACCCGCAGGCAGCGTCGATGGAGATTCTGGGATACGCGTACCAGATGGCGGATCAGCGCAAGAAGTGTCCCGCCGATGACATCGTCACCAAGCTCATCGAAGCTGACATCGACGGAAATGAGCTCTCCCCAGAGGAATTCGGCTTCTTCGTGATTCTGCTTGCGGTCGCGGGTAACGAGACCACTCGCAATGCCATCACACACGGCATGGTTGCCTTCCTCGACAATCCCGACCAGTGGGAGCTGTACAAGAAGGAACGCCCGAAGACTGCGGCCGACGAGATCGTTCGTTGGGCCACCCCGGTGACCTCTTTCCAGCGGACCGCGCTCGAAGACACCGAACTCGGGGGACAGAAGATCAAGAAGGGCGATCGCGTCGTGATGATGTACGCGTCGGCCAACTTCGACGAAGACGTCTTCGAGAACCCCACGAAGTTCGACATCATGCGTGACCCCAATCCGCACCTCGGATTCGGCGGCACGGGTGCGCACTTCTGCATCGGCGCCAACTTGGCTCGTCTCGAAATCGATCTGATCTTCAATGCGATCGCCGATCACCTACCCGATATCACCAGGCTCGGCGATCCCCGTCGCCTGCGCTCGGGCTGGCTCAACGGCATCAAAGAGTTTCAGGTTGATTACAAGACATCGGGCTGCCCGGTCAAACACTGATCCGGACATATACTGACCTGGTAACCGGCGAGTAGGTTCTGTGTAGGTTTTCGGGAGTTGCCTCTGCACTCTCGAACACGCAGAACTACAGTAGACGTTCCGGGGGGCCACTAGTTGGCAACCTGGAACTGCGGCGGCGTCTGCGGGATCCCTCATCTCCCGTAGGCGCCGCCGTTTGTAGTTCAATCTCTAATTCAGCCGCCGTATGGCTTGGTGATCGCTTCCAGGAAATGTCCCGACGGGTCGAGGAAGTAGACCCCACGCCCACCGTCGTTGGTGTTGAAGCCGGTACTCGACTGGCGCGGATCGGCCCAGTGATCAAGTTTCAACGCCTGTATCCGCTGGTAGATGCCGTCGAAGTCATCTTCGGAGACGAGGAAAGCGTAGTGCTGAGACGCAACCTCGGCGCCCTCTTCCACCTGTGCGAAGTCCAGTGTCACCCCGTGCTCGAGTTCGACGCCGAGAAAGTAGCCGGCCTCGACCGGGCCTGGCAGACCGAACATGTGAGTGAAGAACCACGCAGACTCTTGTCGGTCTTTTGCGGCGATGATGGTGTGGTTGAACGAAATGGTCATGAGTGACCCCTTGCAGTACGACGCCTCCATGCCTGACGCAGTCCGTCATCGACACGCGACGTTGGCAACCAGGAAACCATTTCAGGGTTCTCGGTGCAAGTACGACAGGCTGATTCGAATACGACGAGAGCGGCCCCGGTCGATGACCGGGGCCCGCCGATGGTGGTCCGGATCTTGCCGATGTTGACGTTCTCGTTGCCGCACACCAGTGAATCGTCGATCAGAAACTCGAGCTTGTCCGCGGTCGCGATCGTCATGTCGTAGAACTTGGAGATCGCTTCGCGTCCGTGATGGCCTTTGCCTTCGGGATCGAATCCCGACGGCCCGACCGGATCCTCCACCCAACCGTCCTCGGCGAAGAGGTCCAGCCAGGCTTCCTTGTTCTTGCCACTCGCTGCGGCGCGCGAAGCGTTACCCGCGACGCGGGCGGGGTGTTCGTCAGTCATCGCGACTCCTCAGTTGATGTACTGTTCGGCGAACTTACGCATCGAATCCTGCTTTGCCTCCAGCGGGGCATCGAAGCCGATTCCGTCGAAAACCCAAGGTACGGTGATGATGTCCGTGACGCCGGCATCTTCGAGTTCTGCGTAACCGTCCTTGCCGAAACGGTCGATGCACACCGTCTGGATTTCGAACGGCTCGTTCTCGCGGCCGTACTCGGCGCGCAGTTCGCGTAGTCGTGCGATCACACCCACCAGGTCGTCGAACTTGATCATCGCCGAGGTCCAACCGTCGCCGACTCGCGCAGCACGCTTGAGTGCCACCTCGGTGTGGCCGCCGACGTAGAACGGAACCGGCTTGGTGGGAGCTGGACTCATCTGCAGGCGATCGAAATCGAAGAACTCGCCGTGATACTCGACCATCCCGCCGCCGAGAATAAGTTTGAGAACGTCGATCATCTCGTCCACTCGGGCGCCGCGACGCTTGTACGGCGCGCCGCACCACTCGAACTCTTCGGGAGCCCAACCGATTCCGACGCCGAAGCCGAAACGGTTGTTCGTCAATGCCGCTACAGATCCGACCTGCCGCGCGAGCAGGACCGGATTGCGGCTACCCAGCTTGAGCACCTGGGTGTAGAACTCGATCTTCTCGGTCACCGCGCCCATTGCAGCTGCGGCGATCAGCGGATCGACCCAGGGGGTCTCGGCATTCCACATCCGAGACCCGTCCGGGGTGTACGGGTAATCCGCCGCCTGCGTTTCCATGAAGAACAGTGAATCGGGGAGAGCGATCGACGAAAAGCCGCATTCCTCGGCCGTTTTGGCGATACCGGCTAACTGGTCCAAGGGGTTCATGGCAACCCCGACGGTGTACTTCATCTTCGGCCTCTTCCTGATCGGCGTGTGTGCTGCTGTTACGTGGTGGGACGTTCGGAGCCGACGACCCACATCGAGAAGTACTGCGAGCCACCGCCGTAGGCATGGCCGAGAGCCTTGCGCGCGTCGGCCACCTGGTGATCGCCGGCGCGGTGCATGACCTGCATCGCCGACTCGGCGAAACGGATCATGCCCGAGGCACCGATCGGGTTGGAAGAGAGAACGCCGCCCGAGGCATTGACCGGGAGCTTGCCGCCGATCGCGGTTTCGCCGGCCTCGGTCAGCTTCCAGCCCTGGCCTTCCTCCGCGAAACCGAGGTTCTCGAGCCACATCGGCTCGAACCACGAGAACGGGACATAGATTTCGGCGCAGTCGATTTCGTTGAGCGGATCGGTGATTCCCGCGGACTTCCACAGCGCGGCCGCGGCGTCACGGCCGGCCTGCGGATTGACCTGATCGCGTCCGGCATAGAAGGTCGGCTCGGTGCGCATGGCGGTTGCGTGGATCCACGCGACCGAACGACCCTCGGCCTCGACCTGTGCGGCCGCTTCCTCGTTGCCGATCACCAGAGCGCACGCGCCGTCCGAGGACGGGCAGGTCTCGTCGTAGCGGATCGGATCCCAGAGCATCTGAGATGCCTGCACCGATTCGAAGGTGATGTCCGGCTGCCGCAGGTGCGCATACGGATTGAGGCTGCCGTTGAGCCGATCTTTCACCGCGACGAGGTAGCCGATGTGCTCCGGTGCGCCCGATCGGCGAATGTACGAACGGACGTGCGGGGCGAAGTATCCACCGGCGCCGGCGCCGACAGGCATGTTGAACGGTACCGGTGTGGACAGCGCCCACATGGCGTTCGACTCGGACTGCTTCTCCCAGGAAACCGTCAGAACCCGCTTGTGGACACCGGATTTGACCAGGCTGGAGGCGACGATAGCCGTCGAACCACCCACCGAGCCGGCAGTGTGAACACGCAGCAACGGCTTTCCGTTGGCGCCAAGGGCATCCGACATGGCGAGTTCGGGCATCATCGAACCCTCGAACAGGTCGGGGGCCTTTCCGATGACGACGGCGTCGATGTCGTCCCAGCCGACGTTGGCGTCGAGCATCGCGGCGTCGATGGCTTCACGAACCAAGCCCGCCATCGAGACATCATGACGCTTTGCGACGTAGTGAGTTTGGCCGGTGCCGAGCACGGCCGCGAGTTGAGGCGTTCCGGCCATCAGTTCCGTCCCTCCAAGACTGCTACCAGGTTCTGCTGCAGCACAGGGCCGCTTGTTGCATGGGCCAGAGCGCGATTCGCCTGGCCGTCGAAGATTGCCTTGGCGGCGTGGCCGATTCGTTCCAGACCACCGGCGAACAGTGGGTTGCCGCTGAGCGGACCGCCGGACGGATTGATCGTGGTGGCGTCGGTCAGGCCGATCGCTTCCTTCAAGATCAATTCCTGGTGAGTGAACGGCGCGTGCAGTTCGGCGACGTCGATGTTGCCGACCTCGCCGCCCGTTGCCGCCTTGGCTGCCGACGTTGTGGACGGCGAGGTGGTCAGGTCACGTGCACCCAGGTTGGGGGAGTCGATGCGATGCTCGAGTCCGGTGATCCACGCCGGCCGCTCGCAGAGATCGCGGGCGCGATTGCCCGAGGCCAGCACGATTGCTGCCGCACCATCGGTGATGGGCGCACAATCGTGTGCGCGCAACGGATCTGCGAGGAACGGGCTGGCGAGTAGTGCCTCGATGTCGACCTCGCCTGCGAGCTGAGCCTTCGGATTACTCAGCGCGTGACGACGGCTACGAGCGGCAACCTCCGCCATGTCCTCTTGCGTCCACTTACCCGCGTCGAGTCCGAGTCGGGCTTGAAGTCCGGCGATCGAGACGGAGTCCGGCCACAGCGGAGTGACGAGGTACGGATCGAGCTGCATGGACAGGATCTTGCGCAGGTGCCCGGCGGAGGATTTGCCGAAGCCGTACACCAGCGCGGTCTCGACCTCGCCGGTCAAGATCTTGATCCACGCTTCGTAGAAGGCCCACGCAGCATCCATCTCGACGTGAGATTCGTTGATCGGCGGGACCGCTCCGATGGAGTCGATGGCCGAGATGAAGGAGAACGCTCGTCCGGCCAGGTAATCGGAAGATCCGGAGCACCAGAAGCCGATGTCGGACTTGGTGATTCCCAGATCGCTGTAGAGCTGCTGGAAGCACGGGACGAGCATCTCGACGCCGTTGGTGGTGCCGTTGGTTTCGCGGACGTGGGGTGCCTGAGCAAAGCCCACGACTGCGATGTCTGCAGAAGTCATTTCAGGAGCCTCACAGGTGGTGTTGGAAGGTGGAGTACTCGGCGTCGGGTTCACCTGTCGGCCGGAAGTATTCGATGTTCTCGAGGGTGTAACCCCACTCTTCGCGAGGCTTCCACTTGGCTTCGACGCGCATGCCCATGCGTACGTCCGCGGCATCACATTCGAGGATCAAGTGCAGGAACGGAATGTCAGCCCCGTCGAGAAGCACGTAGGCGGCCACGTAGGGAGGTTTGATTCGCTGCCCGAGGAACGGGACGTTGACGATGCAGAAGGTGGTGACAATTCCCTTGTCGGGCAGTTCGATCTGCTCGCTCGTCGGCTTCCCGTTGGTGGGATTCGCGCCGCGCGGTGGGATGTAGATCTTGTCTTCGGGTCCGCTGCGACCACCGATCAGCTTGCCTTCTGCGAGACCACGGAGGTAGAAACTCTCCTCGGCCGAAGCGGAATGCATGAAGTGCAGGTCGACAGGCGTCGTGATCATGGTGACAGGATCGGCGGTGGAATCGACTGTCGCGATTCCATTTTCGCTCTCACCTGGTTCGAAGCACTCGATGTCCTTGATCTGCCCGATCCGCTCCGACGCCCAGCGAGCACGAACCCGCAGGCCGGTGCTGATGTCGTCGGGGGAGTCGACGTCGACCGCGTGGAGCATGGACGTGTCCGCGCCGTCGAGCTTGATCAGGGCCCACGCGAAAGGCTTCGTCAGGGGTTGACCCTCGATGGGTTCGGGCATCCACGTCCAACTCACGACCGTTCCGCCGTCGGAGACTCCGACGAAGTCGGTCAGTGGTTCGGCCGTATCCGGATCGAATTCCGGTGGCGGCACGAAGACACGACCGTTCGACCCACGTGCGCCGATCACCTTGCGATCACGCAGGGCAGTCACGAACGCGCCGATGGTCGGTCCCGTCGATCTGGTGTAGTCGAAATGGAGATTCAATGGTGCGCTCAGGGGCTTGTCGGCCACCCCGCTCTTTCCGATGGTCACAAGATCGAGTAGAACAGGTTCTAGAGATTGTGGCAAGAGTCACTTCTGATCACCGGCAATGTGGAGGCCTGCGATGAAGCTTGGGTTGCAACTCGGATACTGGGGCGCACAGCCGCCGGCAAACGCCCCGGAACTGATCGAGGCCGCGGAAGGCGCGGGATTCGACGCGGTCTTCGCGGCGGAGTCGTGGGGCTCGGACGCATTCACCCCGCTTGCCTGGTGGGGATCTCGGACCGAGAACGTCCGTCTCGGCACGTCCGTCGTACAGATTTCGGCACGAACACCGACCAGCTGTGCCATGCACGCGCTCACTCTCGATCACCTCAACGGTGGGCGAACGATCCTCGGGCTCGGCGTATCCGGACCGCAGGTCGTCGAAGGTTGGTACGGCCAGCCATTCGAGAAGCCGCTCGCGCGCACCCGCGAATACGTCTCGATCGTGCGCCAGGTCCTCGCCCGTGAAGCGCCCGTCACCAGCCCCGGCCCCCACTACCCTCTGCCGTATGCGGGACCGGGCAGTTCGGGACTTGGCAAGCCGCTCAAGCCCATTACGCACCCGCTGCGTGCGGACATCCCGATCTGGCTCGGCGCCGAAGGGCCGAAGAACGTCGCGCTCGCCGGTGAAATCGCCGACGGGTGGCTGGCGATCTACTACACCCCACGCCTGGCCCCGATGTACAACAAGTGGCTCGACGAAGGCTTCGCTCGCGCCGGGGCCCGTCGTAGTCGCGAAGACTTCGAGGTGGCCGCCACGTGCCAGGTCATCGTGACCGACGATCGCGCCGGCGCCATCGCCGCGCTCAAGCCGATGACCGCCCTCTACGTCGGCGGAATGGGCGCCCCGGAGTTGAACTTTCACGCACAGGTCTACAAGCGGATGGGCTACGAGAAGGAGGTCGACGAGATCGGTCGCCTCTTCATGTCGGGTCGCAAGGACGAAGCTGCTGCCGTCGTCCCCGACGAGATGGTCACCGAGACCATGATCATCGGCAACGTCGACGAGGTGCGCGCGGACGTGAAGCGTTGGGAGGAAGCCGGAGTCACGATGCTGCTGGTGACCTGCCGCGACGCCGACCATGTGCGAGAGCTCGCGGCCGCGGTGGGTGGTTGAGCGGGGCACCCCCCTTTTTTCGAGCGGGACCCCCATTTTCCGAGCGAACGGTACGTTCAGCGCATCTGAGGCGCTCAACGCGCCTTTCGCTCGCCGAAAGTTATCCACAGGGCCGCCAAAACCCCAGGTCGCCGCCGGGGCCCACGCTGCTACTCGAGTCATGCTGCAACCATGCGACGTGGAATGTGGGGCGATGATCTGGACGCGATCTACCGCGTCAGTCGAAGTGGAGTGATCCGAACGGCCGAGTTGGCGCGATTGGGCGTCTCCAACTCCGCCGTGCACACCCGGTGTCGAGCGGGCGGACCCTGGCAGCGCATATTGCCAGGAGTGATCCTGCTCCGAAATGGTCAACCGACGCCACGTCAACGATCGATCGCTGCGCTCATGTTGAGCGGTGACGAGTCTCTGCTGACGGGGCGATCTGCCATGTCGGAGTACGGATATCGGACGCACGCCGGGGATGTGCAGGTGCTCATACCCATCGACCGTCGAGTTCAATCGGTTGGATTCGTCACGGTGGAGCGCACTATTCGACTGCCTGAGGCGGAGATTCGCAACGGTCTGCGCTGTGCGCCGCTGCCGCGGGCACTACTCGACGCTGCGAGGCGGTGCAAGGCCCTCGATCCCACACGGGCACTCATTGCCGAGGTCGTTCAGCGTGGCGACGTCTCGGTGCGCGAACTTGCGAAGGAACTCGAGGCGGGTAGCAGTCGGGGTTCCGCGCTACCTCGGGTCGTGTTGCGCGAAGTGAACGCGAACGTCCACTCGGTTCCGGAGGTTCACGCGCGAAAACTGTGGCAGCGGAGCGGGCTGCCGGAAATGTTGTTCAACCATGAGATCCGGGATGCTGACGGAGACTTCATCGCAATTCCGGACGGATGGATCGATTCGGTTGCCTTCGCGTGGGACATCGACTCCTTGGAATGGCATGCCGCGCCGACGGACTACAAGCGCACGGTGGAACGTCGGACGCGTATGCAGAATGCGGGAATCATCGTGTTGCCGACGGTGCCCAGTGCACTGCGAACGGACCCTGATCGTGTGATCGAGGACCTGCGTGCGCACTACAGATTGGCGCAGTCACGTCCCCGGCCACAGGTGTTCGCGAGGTCGAGGTGGGTCAAATTGGACGAAACCGGCTGAGCGAAAGTGCCTTTCGGCGCACTGAAGGCGCCGAAAGGTACGTTCGCTCGAAAAGGGGGTGGGTGGGACCGAGAGCGGACGGGAAAGGGGGGTGGCTCAGACAGGGGTGGGTCAGGCAGGGGTGGGTCAGGCAGGGGTGGGTCAGACACCCTTGAACTGGGGCGCCCGCTTCTCACCGAAAGCCCGCGGGCCCTCCTTGGCGTCCGCGCTCATGAACACCTTCATGCCCAGCTGCGCGTCGATCTGGAAGGCCTCTTCCTCGTGCATACCCTCGGTGTCGCGGATGGTCTTGAGAATCGCCTGCACGGCGAGGGGACCGTTTGCACTGATCAGGTCCGCGAGCTCCAGCGCCTTGTCGAGGGCCTGACCGTCCGGGACGACGTGGCCGATGAGCCCGATCTCCTTGGCCTCCGGAGCCTTGATGTGACGACCGGTGAGCAGGATGTCGGCTGCGATCGTGTACGGAATCTGTCGAACGAGACGCACCGCGGAACCGCCGAGCGGGAAGAGCCCCCACTTGGCTTCGGAGACGCCGAACTTGGCGCTCTCACCCGCGACGCGGATGTCGGTGCCCTGCAGGATTTCGGTTCCACCGGCGATGGCTGCACCCTCGACCGCAGCGATCAGCGGCTTGGTCAACCGGCGACCCTTGAGTAGACCTTCGATCTTGGACATGTCGACGCCGCCGCCCGCGAAGGAATCTCCCGGAGGCTTGGCGGACATGTTCTTGAGGTCGGCGCCGGCGCAGAAGTCGCCGCCAGCTCCGGTGAGTATCGCGACGCGGATTTCGGGGTCGTTGTCGACCTGATCCCAGGCGTCGACCATGATCGCCATCATTTCGCCGGTGATGGCGTTCTTACGTTCGGGGCGATTCATGGTCACGATGAGAACGTGGCCACGCTTCTCCACGAGGCAATGCGGCGCGGTTTCCGAAATGTCTGATTTTTCGGTCGTCGAAGTGGACACTGATGACTCCTGGCGGGTCTGTGAGCTGGCTCTCAAATTGGGTCTTGCCAGAAACGGTAACACGTTCTACTTTGAACTCGTGGCCCTTAACATCGCAGACTTCGTAGAGCACGCAATCGACCTCGTTCCGGACCGCGTTGCGCTGGTCTCGGACAACCGCGAGATGACTTATGCGCAGTTGGAGGACCGAGCAAACCGCCTCGGTCACTACCTGCGTGAACATGGCGTTCAGCCGGGTGACAAGGTCGGCATCTACTGCCGGAACGTCATCGAGGCGATCGAGGCCATGGTCGCCGTTTTCAAAATCCGGGCCGTGATGGTCAACATCAACTACCGGTACGTCGAGAACGAGTTGCAGTACATCTTCGACAACTCCGACATGGTTGCGCTCATTCACGAGCGCCGCTACTCGGACAAGGTCGCGAACGTCCTGCCGAACACTCCCAAGGTCAAGTCCGTCATCGTGGTCGAGGACGGCACCGATCTGGGCTTCAATGCTTTCGGCATCGGCTACGAGGACGCACTCGCGCAGAGTTCGGCTGAGCGTGATTTCGAAGAGCGCAGCAACGACGACATCTTCATGCTCTACACCGGCGGCACCACCGGAAGTCCCAAGGGCGTCATGTGGCGCCACGAGGACTGGTGGCGTGTTCTCGGCGGCGGCATCAACTTCGTCACCGGAGTTCCGGTCGAGGACGAGTACGAGATGGCGAAGGTCGGCGCAGCAAACCCGAGCATGATCCGCTACCCGATCCCCCCGATGATTCACGGTGGTTCGCAGTCTGCGGTGTTCCACAGCCTCTTCGGCGGCGGAACCTGTTTGATGCACCCGGAATTCGACGCCCACGAGGTGTGGCAGAACATCGACAAGCACAAGGTCAACCTGATCTTCATCACGGGTGACGCGATGGGCCGTCCGATGCTCGACGCACTGATCGCCGGCAATCCGAAGACGGGTGAGCCGTACGATCTTTCGACGCTCTACGTGATGGCCAGCAGTGCTGCGCTCTTCTCGCCGAGCATCCAGGAGCAGTTCCTCGAACTGTTGCCCAACCGCCTGCTGACAGACTCCATCGGAGCATCCGAGACCGGCTTCGGCGGACTGGCCGTGCTGAGCAAGGGTCAGAAGCATACTGGCGGTCCGACGGTCAAGATCGACGCCTCCACAACGGTTCTCGACGACGACGGCAACGAGGTCGAACCCGGATCGGGCAAGCGCGGCATGCTCGCGCGCAAGGGCAACATCCCGCTCGGCTACTACAAGGACGAGGTCAAGACGGCCGAAACCTTCCGCACCATCAATGGCGTTCGCTACTCGATTCCCGGCGACTATGCGCAGGTCGAAGCCGACGGCACGGTCACGATGCTCGGCCGCGGTTCGGTGTCCATCAACAGCGGCGGCGAGAAGGTTTACCCGGAAGAGGTCGAGGGCGCGTTGAAGGCGCACCCGGACATCTTCGACGTGCTGGTGGTCGGTATCCCCGACGAGCGCTTCGGTCAGCGGGTTGCCGCAGTGGTTCAGGTACGCGAAGGCACGTCGCCGACGTTGCACGACATCGCCACCGCAGCGCGCAAAGAGATTGCCGGATACAAGGTTCCGCGCAGTGTGTGGTTCGTCGACCAGATCAAACGCAATCCGGCCGGCAAGCCCGACTACCGCTGGGCGAAGGCCGAAACGGAATCGCGCGAGGCTGACGATCACAACGGAAACGGCGCTCCTGTGGCGTCCGCAAACGAAAGCGTGGAAGCCTGATGCGTTCGGATCTGGCCGATAAGTTCGGCATCGAATACCCGATCTTCGGATTCACTCCTTCCGAGCACGTCGCGGCCGCGATCAGCCGCGCGGGCGGTCTGGGCGTGCTCGGTTGCGTCCGGTTCAACGATCCGGAAGAGCTCGAAGCCGCACTGACGTGGATGGACGAGAACACCGACGGTAAGCCGTACGGCGTCGACATCGTCATGCCGGCCAAGGTGCCGACCGAGGGCGGCGCCGTCGATCTCGACAAGCTGATTCCGGAGGAGCACCGCGCCTTCGTCAACCGCACGCTCGACGAGCTCGGTGTGCCGCAGCTTTCCGACGACGTCGAGCATGCGACCGGCGTACTGGGATGGCTTCACTCGGTGGCGCGGTCTCACGTCGATGTTGCTCTGGGACACCGGATCGCGTTGATTGCGAATGCACTGGGATCACCGCCGAAGGACGTTATCGATCAGGCACACGAGAAAGGCGTTCCGGTAGCAGCACTGGCCGGCGCCGTCGAGCATGCACGTCGTCACGTCGAGAATGGTGTCGACATCGTGATCGCGCAGGGCTACGAGGCCGGCGGTCACACCGGCGAAATTGCGTCGATGGTTCTCGTTCCGGAAATCGTTGATGCACTGGGCGATTCGGCGTCCGTACTGGCTGCCGGCGGTATCGGCAGCGGCCGTCAGGTGGCTGCTGCACTTGCACTCGGTGCGTCCGGAGTGTGGATGGGCTCGTACTGGCTCACCACATCCGAATACAAACTCGGCAGTGCGTCGGGCGAAGGCCCTTCCGCTATTCAGCGTGCACTGTTGGGCGCGACGTCGGCCGACACCGTACGTTCGCGCATCTACTCGGGTAAGCCCGCTCGGTTGCTCAAGACCAAGTGGACGGAAGCCTGGTCGAACCCGGGAGCACCGGCGCCCTTGCCGATGCCGCTGCAGAACCTACTGGTCAGCGACGCTCATCAGAGAATCGCTGCATCGGAGAACCCGGAAGTTGTGGCAATGCCCGTCGGTCAGATCGTGGGACGGATGAACGAGATCCGACCGGTCGCCGAGGTCATGGCAGAGCTGGTGTCGGGGTTCGAGGACGCGCGAACCCGACTGGATTCGATGAAGTAGTAGATGACACGTACGTATGCCCTCGGCCGAGTTTCGGCCGAGGGCATACGTCGTTTCAGCCGGCGAGGTCGTCCGGTCCGACGCTGTCCGACAACCATTCTCCGCGGCTGAGGGCGCCGTCGTCGCGGCGACGTGCGATCACGAAAATGACCAGGGCGGCAGCGAGGACAACTGCGAGAACGCGCGAAGGCGTCAGGTTCGGGTTCTTCATACCCGTAATTTTGCCGGAAGAACGGGCGCGATGGTGAGACAGCGGAGCAAAATCACGCGTTTCGAAACTACTGCGCTTCGGAAGCATGAAGGCCGGCGATCCGCTCGCGCAGGCCACCGAAGTGCACATCGAGAGTGTGCGCCGCCTCGACGGCATCACCCGTACGGATCGCGTCGAGAATCGCACGATGCTTCGACGCGATGTCGATCAGTGGTGTATCCGAATGCCCGATAGCCTGCTGGATCTCGCTGTACACCTGCCAGAAGACGTCCATCAACTGAGCGAGGACCTGGTTGTCGAGCGGGGAGTACAGGCGGGAATGGAAGGTCGCGTCGATGTCGGAGAAGTTCTTCCCGGCGGCGGCACGGACCTCCATGCCGGTGACGAGTTCGTCGAGGTCGGCGTGGTCGGCCGACGTCATCTCGGCCATCGCCGCACCGATCAGTCCGGTCTCGAGTGCCTGACGAATGTCGACCAGTTCCATCGCCTCGTGCCCGGTGCCCTGCAACGACAACCGGCCACGGAAGGTCAGGCCGTCGGCGAGAGCGTCGAAGTTGCTCGGGGCGACGAACATTCCGAAACCGTGACGGATCTCGACGACGCCCAAGGCCTGCAGAACCTTGAGTGCCTCGCGGAGGGTGTTCCGGCCGATACCCAATTCCTCGGACAGTTCGGCCTCGGTGGGCATCGGGTCGCCGGGGGAGAGTCTGCGTTCGAGGATCAAGTTCATGATGTCGGTCTGAAGTGCGCGCATGCGGTTTTGCGCGCTGAAACGAGCGCCCTGTGTGCCACTCCGGACAGACATCGATTCCCCTTTTCTGATACGAACGTCCTTCATCCTATGTCCGGTCATCCGCTCCATTGGTCAACCCACGTCAACGGTGCGTTGCAGGAGACTGGGCGCCGCGCCCAGCAGTTTGGCCGTGTACGCATCCGACGGGTTGTCGAATACTTCCTGGGCCGTCCCCTGCTCGACGATCCGCCCGGCGTTCATGACGACGATCGTGTCGGAGACGTACCGCACCGTCTGGATGTCGTGCGAGATGAACACCATGCCGAGCCCCAACCGAGCCTTGATGTCGCTGAGCAGGTTCAGGATCTGCGCTCGCACCGAGACATCGAGAGCCGATGTCGGTTCGTCGGCCACGATGACGTCAGGCTCGAGCGCGAGTGCACGCGCGATCGCGACACGTTGACGCTGACCGCCGGAGATCTGGCTCGGAATGACTTCGAGCGCAGATTGGGGGAGTCCGACCAAACCGACCAGCTCGCGAACTCGGGCGGTTCGGCTCGCGCGGTTGCCGATGCCGTGGACGTCGAGCGGATCGGTAAGGATGTCGGCCACCGTCATTCGCGGATTGAGCGCGGTAGCCGGGTCCTGGAAGACGATCGAGATCGCCCGCCCGAACTCCTTGCGCACGCCCGCCGACCGGGTCAGAGCGCTTCGGCCGCGAAATACCACGTCGCCCGACGTCGGTTTCTGCAATCCGACCATGACTTTGGCCAGAGTGGACTTGCCGCAACCCGACTCGCCCACGATGCCGATCGTCGCCCCTCGTCGTACGGCGATACTGACATCGTTGACCGCGTGAACCGTGCCGGGTTTGAACAGTGATCCCGAACGGGTCTTGTGGACGACGTGAATGTTCTTCAGTTCCAGGATGGGTGCTTCAGCTGTAGTCATCGCACGCTCTCCAATTCCGATTCTGCGTGTGCGGGAGTCGCGGACTGGTTCGCGAAGAAATGCTCGGTCTCGCCGATCCGAACCATCTCGGGCTTTCGGTTTGGATCGGAATCCGGACGCAGGGAACGTTCGGCAAAACGGTCACCGGTGGCGAAGCTGCCGGGCGACGGTACGGTTCCCTGGATCTGGTGGAGCCGCGGAGCCTCGTCCTCGATGGAGAGAACGGCGCCGAGGAGGCCCTGAGTGTATTCGTGACGCGGATCGACGAGTAGATCGCTGGTGGGCGCAGACTCGACGACCTGACCGGCGTACATCACCGTGATCTTGTGAGCGAGTGAAGCAACGAGTGCAAGATCGTGGCTCACGAAAACCATGGCAAAGCCGAGCTTTTCCCGAAGATCGTTGAGCAAGTCCACGACCTGCGCCTGGACGGTGACGTCGAGAGCGGTGGTGGGCTCGTCCGCGACGATCAACCGCGGACTGCGGGTGAGCGACATGGCGATCAGAACGCGCTGACGCTGACCACCGGAAAGCTCGTGTGGGTAGCTGGAGAGAGTGCGCACCGGATCGAGTCCGACGAGTTCGAGCAGTTCCTCGGCTGTGCGGGTACCGCCGCGCTTGGTGAGCTGCTTGAACTGCGCGCGGATCAGCATCGCCGGGTTCAAAGAACTCAGCGCATCCTGGTAGATCATCGCCATGTCGTGTCCGCGCAGCTTGTTTCGCTCCCGGTTGTTCAGTTCGAGGACGTTGACGCCGTCGAACAGGATCTCGCCGGTCACCACTGCTGTCTTGGGCAGTAGACCCATGATCGCCAGCGAAGTGAGCGACTTTCCGCAACCGGACTCGCCGACCAGTGCCATCGTCTCGTTCGGGCGGACGGTGAAGCTCACGTTGTCGACGATCGCCGTGTCTCCGTAGCGTTCGGGGAACCGGATCGTGAGATTGCGGACCTCGAGGAGGGGCGCTGCATCGCCCTCGTACACAAGACGATCGGACCGAGACCGCTCGGTTTCCGCCAGGATCTTCAGGTGAGTTTCGAGAGGAGTCGGCTCGGCCGCCGGCTTCAGGACATCTTTCACGACGCTCGGGTCGGCGAAGTCGTCGATCAACTCCGGAGTGTTGGCGACCGATGCGGCTTCGTCCTCCAGAATGAGCTCGTTGGAGGTCTCCTCCGCTGCGGCAGTCTGCGCTGCTTCCAGTGCGGAGGGCGTCTTCTTGGTTTTCTTCAGACTCGGATCTGCCATCGCGTCGGTCAGGCCCTCGGCGAGCACGTTGAGGGAGAGCACCGTCAGAAGAATCAGCAGACCGGGGAACACCGTTGCCCACCAACCACCGAGAAGGACCATGTTCTTGCCGTCGGCGATCACCGATCCCCACGACGGATCCGGGGGACGGACACCTGCTCCGATGAACGACAGGCTGGCTTCCAGCACGATGGCGTCGGCGACCATGACAGTGCAGAAGACGAGAACGGGCGCAGCACAGTTGGCTACGACGTGCTTGACGACGATGTGTGAAGTTCTTGCGCCGATGACCTTTTCGGCCGCGACGTAGTCCTCACCGTACTGAGCGAGAACGTTCGCGCGAACGACGCGGGCGACCATCGGTGTGTAGAGGAACGCGATGGTGACGATCAGAACCGGAATCGAACCACCGAAGGCTGCGACGAGTACGGCAGCGAGCGCGATGCCCGGGAACGCCATGACCACGTCGAGCACTCGCATGATGGTCTCGTCGACGCCTTTTCGGCTCGTTGCGGCGACCGACCCGATGAGAGCACCGGCGCACAATGCGAGGAAGGTGGACCCGAGACCGATGGTCAACGACCAGCGTCCGCCGTAGAGCAAGCGGCTGAACAGATCTCGGCCGAGACTGTCCTGACCGAACCAGTGCTCGGCGCTGGGGCCCGCGGTACCGACCGCCTGTTCGAGTGGGGTGTACTGCGTGATCAGCGGCGCGAAGAGGCAGGCGAGCACGATGATCGCGAGAACCGCCATCGACAGCCAGGCCGAGAGGGGGAAGCGAGAAAAGGTGATACCGGGTCGCGAAAGCTTCTCGGTGAGTTTTCTTCTCATCATGCTGCGCTCCGAAGTCGTGGATTGACGAGCAGGTAGAGGATGTCGACGGCGAGGTTGACGACGACGAAGCCGACCGCGATCACGATGACAACACCCTGAACTACTGCGGGGTCACCGTTGGTGACGCCGTTGATCATGAGCTGACCCATTCCGGGAAGACCGAAGATCTGCTCGATGACCACAGCGCCACCGAGGAGGTATCCGACCCGTAGACCCAGGACGGTGAGCGGGTTGATCAGTGCGTTACGCAAGACATTTCGCCCGATCACCACGTGATAGGGCAGGCCGCTGCCGATCGCGGTACGGACGTAGTCCTTGTCCAACTCCTCGACCATCGACGTGCGGATGATGCGCGTGAGTTGTGCTGCGACGGGCAGTGACAGGGACAGCGCCGGGAGCGCCATGTACCAGAGCCAGTCGGTGACGGAGTCGCTCGGATTGACGTAGCCACCGGTGGGGAACCATCCGAGTTGGACGGCCAGATACTGAATCATCAGCAGTGCCAACCAGAATGACGGTGCTGCCACACCACCGAGGGAGATCACTCGGATGACCTGATCCGGCCAACGATCGCGGAACAGTGCGCTGGTGACACCGAAGATCAGCGAGAGCACGATGGCGATCACCAGTCCGAGAACCGTGAGCTGAATGGTCAGTGGCAGAGCGGTGGAGATCGAGTCCAACACCGGGGTACCGGAAATCAGACTGTCACCCATATTGCCGCTGACCAGATCGGTCACGAAGTGAACGTATTGCAGCGGAAGCGGATCGAGCAGTCCGTTCTCTTCCTTGAACTTCTGCAACTGTTCCGCAGTCGGGTTGCCGCCGTTGAACGCCGCCGTTGCGGGATCGGTGGGCGCGAACTGCATCACGATGAAGACGAACGCGATGATGCCGAGGATCAGGGGGATCAGTATCAGTAATCGCCTGATCAGCATGGGGAGGACTCTTGCCATCGGGGAATCTCTCAGTTGTGGGAAACGGCCGAGCGGGCGGGTATCAGGCCGGCTTCGCCTGAAGCAGGTTGACGCCGGGGTACGGCAGCGGAGTGACGTCGGCGATCTTCTTCGGATCCCACGCAGTCAGGAGTTCCTGATGGAGAACCGGGTAGTAGACAGCGTTTTCGGCGATCTGGTTCAGGTACGACTGCACAAGGGTGCTGCGCTTTGCCGGGTCTGTCTCGCGGGTGGCCTCGTCCATGGTGGCGTAGATCTTCTGTGCCTCGGGGGTGTCGTCCCACTTGGCGTAGGTCTTCGTCCACAGGCCGCCCTTGCTGTACGTGTAGCGCACGAGGAGGTCGACGTCGCTGCCGAATGCCTGTGGGTTGGACGTACCCGCAGCGATCTGGAACTTCTGGCCGCTGTTGAGCTTGCTCACCATGGCGCTGGTGTCCTGCGGTTCGAGCGTCGTGTTGAATCCGACTGCATCCCAAGACTCTTTGATGGTCGGCAAGCAGTCGGCCAACCAGCTGACGTTGGTGGAGAGCAGCGTCAGGTCGAGGCCACTGACACCGGCGGCAGCGAGAAGCGAGCGGGCCTTGTCCGGATCGTACGAGTAGACGGTGGACGCTCGCGCGTAGTCGGGGTTGCGCTCGTACAGGTAGCTCGTGGCCGGTGCTGCCTTGCCGCCGAGGGCGATCTCGATCATCTTCGGGGTGTTGATCGCATAGAACATCGCCTGGCGAACACGAACGTCGTCGAACGGTGCCTGAGTGGTGTCGAAGAGCAGGTACATGAGGTTCATGCCCGGGTTGCCCTCGACGGTGCGCCCACCGGAGGTGAGGGTAGGGACGTTGGCGACGGGGATGTTGTCGGCGAGTTGTGCACCGGCATTGTTGCCCGAGACGCGCGCGATGCGTGAGGAGGTGTCGACGATGGAGAGCCAGTTCATGGTCGCGAAGTTGGCCGGACGCGGCCCGTTGTACGCCTCGAACGCCTCGAAAGCTGTGTTGCTCTTGGGGGTGTGGCTCTTGAGCTTGTACGGACCGGAACCGACGACCAGCGTTCCGGACTTGGCCTCGTCCCAGTGGCCGTCGAAGACGTGCTTGGGCATGATCTTGGCGATCGAGAGACGCTGTGCGGCAGCGCTGAACGGGTAGTTGAAGTTCAGGGTCACCGTTTGGTCGTCGACCTTGGTGACGGACTGCAACCAGGAGGAGAAGAAGGAGCGGATCAGTACGTTCTGCTGTGGATCGAGGATGCGATCGAAGGTGAAGACGACGTCGTCCGAGGTGACCGGAGTGCCGTCGTGCCAGGTTGCGCCCTCGCGGATTTTCATGGTCCAGCTCGAGGCGGTGGCGTCGGTCGGGACGGCCTGTGCGAGCGCCGCATACGTCTCACCGGTGCCTGGATCGTTTTCGAGCAGTCCCTCGTAGACGTGGTTGACCGCTGCCATGAGGAAACCGGATGCAGTCTGCATCGGGTCGAAGCTCTGGTCGTTGCCGTATCCGATGGCGGTGGTCAGATCGCCGGTGCTCGCGGAACCGCCGACAACCGAGGTCGACGACGGGCCGCCGCCACAGGCCGCGAGAGTCGCGGTGATACCTGCTGCAGCTCCCAGTAGCCCGGTGTACCGGAACAGGTCTCGGCGTGTGAACGCGGAGCTCAGCGGTCGTTCGTTCTTCAAGGCGGCCTCCAAGGCGGGGAGCGGGACATCAAGGGAGTGGATAGGGGATGTCCTATGTTCGACGTCCGATGTTGCGTAACTTACATTGTGGATCAGAAAGCGTCTAGAGAATCTTCGGAACTGGCGGCGCTGAACTTGGACGTTTCGCCGGTTTTGAACCAAAAATAGTGCGCTCACCTGCATAGATGAAGACTGCGTTACCGACGTCGAATTGACGACCGATGACGCTGGCCGTATAACATAGGACATCCCTCATCCAATCTTTGGAGACTTCATGACCCGATATAAAGTCGGTGTGGTCGGTTGCGGATTCTTCGGTAGTTCCCTCGCTCGCGAGCTGGCTGCCCATCCACGTTTCGAACTGGCGATGCTGTGCGACCGTGACTTCGAGCGGGCCAAGGATGTCGCCGCAGAGTTCTCGGCAACCCCGACAGACGATCACGACGCGGTGGCCGCTGACCCGGAGTTGGCCCTCGTTGTCGTCGCGACGCCCAATCACGCGCACGCCGAACCTGCCATCGCGGCACTCGAACACGGCAAGGCAGTTTTTGTCGAGAAGCCACTTGCCGTCGAACTGGTCGATGCGCAGAACATGATCGCGAGCGCCGACGCGAGCGGTTCGCCGTTGATGGTCGGGCACATCATGCGGATGATGCCGGGTGTACGACGTCTGGCGGACCTGCTGACGTCGGGGGAGCTCGGTGAGGTCGCTGCGATCGAAACGTCTCGCTCACGCTGGATCGACACCGACGGCGCAGATCCACAGTGGTGGAAGCTCGACAAGAGCCGAACGGGTGGAGAACTGACTCACGAGATTCACGAACTGGACCTGATGTGCTGGCTCGGCGGCGAGGTGACTGCCGTGTCGAGCATCGCCACCGCGGACGACGGCTTCCGCAACACAGTGGTGTCGTTCGCCGGCGGCGCGATCGGCAGACACACCATCTCGACGCGTTCACACACTTCTTCGTGGGAGCTGACGGTCGATGCCGCCGAAGGCTCGGTCCACGCGGACTTCCACACCGGCCGGGTCAACCGACTGCGCGGGGGACGGGTCGAAGAGTCGTGGCCGATCTTCGACGTCGACGCCGAGAATCAATCGTTGATCGACTCTGCGAGCAGGACGCAGAAGTACAACTCGGGTAACGGAGGATCCCCGCTGTGGATGCAGGCTGCGATTCGCCACGAAATCGACGAGATGGCAGCAGTTCTCGACGGCAAGGCTGACTCCGGCTCACCGTTGACATACGCACGTGAACGCGCACTCGTCGTCGCCGAACAGGTGCGACTCGGTGGCGGGGAACCGGCGGCGCTGTCGGGAAGTGCGAGGTGACCGTGCGTGTAGCCGTCATCGGCAGCGGCGCAATCGCGCGGGACCACGTCAGCGCTTTGGCGCGCATCCCGTCGGTCGAAGTCGCCTACGTATTCGGCAGTGACTTGGACCGTGCCGCATCGGTCGCGGCATTGGCGCCGGGCGCGAAGGCCAGTACTGATCTGGCGAAGATTCTCGCAGACCCGAGCGTGCACGCGGTCAACGTCGTCGGGGCCACTCCTGACCACGCGCCCGTGACGATAGCCGCAGGCCGCGCGGGAAAGCATGTGCACGTGGAGAAGCCCGCAGCGCTGACAGTCGCGGACTTCGACGCGATGGTCGAGGCCACCGAAGGTGGCGGCACCTCACTGATGGTCGGACAGACCGTACGATTCCAGCCGTCGATCACCTCGATCGGAAACTCGGTTGCACAAGGCGCCATCGGCGACCCCCGGTTGATCCACCTCAGTTGGTACACCGGCCACGTCTGGCCAGGGGGCTGGCGAGGCTGGCAACACGACAAGGAACGCTCGGGTGGTCACCCCGTTCACAACGGAACCCACGCTCTCGATCTGGTGACGTGGCTGATCGGTCGTCGTCCGATCCGTGTGTTCGCTCGTAGTTTCCCCACCTTCGCGGCGGGGATGCCCGTGCACGACAGCTTCCATCTGACCGTTCGCTTCGAGGACGGATCGCTGGCGCTCATCGAATTGGCTTACGCACTGCCGCAATCGGGAAAGATGGTGCGCCGGATCGTGGTGTCGGGGACGTCCGGCACGCTCGCGCACGACACCGGCGACGACCCAGGCCTGATGACGGATACGACAAACGCGCCGCCGTCGTCGATCGAAGATGCGATGGCGCATCAGATGCGCCACTGGATCGCCACTCTCGACGGTTCCGCGACCCCGATAGTCGAGAACTGGCAGGTACGTGCAGCTCTCGCGACTGCCATCGCTGCACAACAGTCACTCGACACCGGCCGCGCGATCTCGATCGGAGAACACCGATGACCGGCACCGGTTCGATCCGCGTCGGATTTGTCAGCGGCGTAAGGCATGCCGGCTCCTATGCGGACCTGTTGCGCTCCGATCCTCGAGTGAGCTTGATCGGGGCCTCCGACGAATCCTCGGTCCACGATTGGATTCGTGAGGACGGAATCGCGATGGCAAAGGCCGCAGACATCGAGTGGATCGACGAACTCGGCGAGCTGCTCGACCCCGAACGGATAGACCTGGCGATCATCTGCAGTGAGCCGACCAGGCATGCACGGCTTGCGATTGCCGCACTGAACGCGGGACTCGACGTCCTGGTGGACAAGCCGGTGGGTATCGACGAGTCGGAGGCCGCGGCGGTCGAGGAAGCGGCACGGTCGAACGGGCGAATCTGTACGGTGGTGAACCGCACTCATTCACCTGCGCTCCGGCGACTGCGCCGCTGGATCGATGCCGGAAACCTCGGACTGCCGCGCCACGTGGACATCGAGTTCCTTGCAAGCGGAACACATTTCGCGACGTCCGTCGAGCGTCCCGAACTGGTGGTGGATCCCGCGCTTTCCGGCGGGGGAGAAGTAGTGAACTTCGCCGGTTACGCCGCCGACTACCTCAGATACCTCACCGGCCTGGACGTCACCGAGGTGTACGCCGAGACGAGCACACTCTACGGCGGGGCCCACCAGCAGTTCGGAGTCGAAGACACGGCGTTGATCTCGCTCGCCCTGGAAAACGGCGTCACCGCGACGGTGACCGTCGGAAGAATCCCCGCAGCACCGGGTTTCGGCGCGAATACCGCGACGGTTCGGGTCCTCGGCTCCCACGGATACGCGAGTTCCGACGACGACAAACCCGCGGTGACCCACTTCGCATCCTCGGGAAACGTGACCGCACTACCCATCGGCGGCTTCGGTTCGGACAACGCGGTGTCGAGCTTTCTCTCTCACGTGCTCGATCGACTTCCCACACGGACCGAACCCGACTACACCGTGGCAGACGCCCGCGCGTCGATGCGCGTGATCGATGCTGCCTATCTGTCCGCCTCGAGCGGTCAGCCGGTCTCCGTCTCTCCCTGACAGCCCCACCCACAACTCAATCCGACAACCAACATATGGAGACCCCATGAGCACGGAAACCACCACCTTCAGCGGAATCGTCCCGCCGATCGTCACACCACTGACGCTCGAGGGCGAGGTCGACACCACGTCGCTCGAATGCCTGCTCTCACTGCAGATCGAAGCCGGAGTCGACGGCTTGTTCGTCCTCGGTTCCTCGGGTGAGGTCGGTTACCTCACCGACGCTCAGCGCGCCCAGGTGGTGCAGACGGCCATCGGTCACGTCGGCGGCCAGGTACCGGTCCTCGTCGGAGTGAACGACATGACTACCAACCGGGTCATCGCCGTCGCAGAGCAGGCGCGCGAAGCGGGTGCGGATGCCATCGTCGCGACGGCGCCGTTCTACGCGATCACCGACGCAGCCGAGACGGCAACGCATTTCCGCTCCATCCACGCCGCAGTGGATCTTCCGTTGTTCGCCTACGACGTCCCGGTTCGTGTCCACAGCAAGCTCAGCCCGGCAATGCTGGTCGAGCTCGGTCGCGAGGGAGTCATCGCCGGCGTGAAGGATTCGAGCGGCGACGACGTCAGTTTCCGTATGTTGCTCCGTCAGTCGGCCGGGCTCGAAAACTTCGCCGTCTTCACCGGGCACGAGGTAGTCGTCGACGGATGCCTGCTGATGGGTGCTTCGGGCGCTGTGCCCGGCCTGGCGAACGTGGACCCGCACGGCTACGTGCGACTGTGGCGCGCTGCGCAGGCAGGAGACTGGGCGGCGGCGAAGGCCGAGCAGGATCGACTCACCGATCTGTTCTCCATCGTCGAGGCACCGACACCGGGTCGCGTCAGTGCCGGTGCCGCGGGTCTGGGCGCATTCAAGACGGCTCTGGCCCTGCGCGGCGTCATCACCGGCAACACGATGTGCGCCCCGATGCTCTCGCTCGACGAGTCCGAGACCGCAACGATCAAGGTCGTTCTGGAACAGGCGGGGCTCCTCTGACATGACATCTGGGCAGAAGCGATGGATCGGCATCGACATCGGCGGCACCAAAGTGGCTGCCGCGGTGGTGACGTCCGACGGAGACGTGATCGACACCGTTCGTGCGGCAACACCGACGGCCGGTAGGGAGGCTGTTCTCGAGACCGCCACCGCGTTGGTCGACCGTCTGAGGGCGAATCACCCGGTAGCCGGAATCGGAGTCGGTGCACCGGGAATCATCGATCGGGTGCGTGGCCGCGTCGTCTTCGCCTCCGACATTCTGTCCGGATGGAGTGGCGCCGAGGTTCGCGGGGAACTCGAGGCGCACTCGGGTCTACCGGTGACGGTGGACAACGACGTGCGCGCGATGGCCCACGGCGAGAACATGATCGGCGCCGGTCGTGGTCGAAGCTCTGCACTGTTCGTCTCGATCGGTACCGGAATCGGTGGCGCGTTGACCGTGGGCGGACAGCTGTACCACGGTGCCCACGGAACAGCCGGCGAGCTCGCGCATCTGCTGGTTCCGGTCCCCGGGGCGATAGGTTGCGGATGCGGTAGAACCGATCACCTCGAGGCAGTCGCCTCTGGCCCGGCGATGGCGGCCGAGTACGCAGCGCGGGCGGGTGTGCCCACTCAACCGTTGCAGAAGGTGGTGGCACTCATGCGCTCCGGCGATCCGATCGCCCGTGCCGTGGTCACCGACGCCGGTACTCTGCTCGGCCGAGTCCTGGGCGGCGTCGCCACCGCATTCGATCCCGAGGTGATCGTCATCGGCGGCGGCGCAGCCCAGATCGGAGCCGACCTCTTGTCGCCGCTGACGTCCGCTTTCCGGGTGGAAGCGATGGGTCCGATTGCCGAAACCGCCATTCTTCCTGCCCGTTTGGGCACCGATGCGCCGCTCGTCGGAGCTGCGCTCCTGGCCGCCGCAACACGAATCGAGGTAACACCGTGACTGTCGAAGAACTGCTCACGATCATCAGCGGGAAGCTGATCGTGTCCTGTCAGGCCGGACACGGCCATGCCTTGCGCGACACCGGGACCATCGAGAGGATGGCCCGCGCCGCGGTCGACGGCGGTGCAGTGGCGATCCGCTGCGGCGGTGTGGGCGGAACCCCGGATGTCGCCGCAGTCGTGTCGGCAGTGAAGGTACCGGTGATCGGTTTGACGAAGATCGGCTCGGAGGTCGTGTTCATCACGCCGACAAGGGAATCAGCCCTCGAAGTCGTGGATTCGGGTGCGCAGATCGTGGCTGCCGATGCCACGCTGCGACCGCGTCCGGACGGGCTGACCTTTGCCGACACCGTCGACGCGGTCCATGATCGCGGCGGCCTCGTCATGGCTGATTGTGGAACACTCGAGGACGGCATCGCTGCCGCCGCGGCGGGTGCCGACATCATCTCCAGCACACTGGCGGGATATACCGAGAACAGCCGACGGCTGGCAGGCCCGGACCTGGAGCTGGTTTCGGAACTGCGGCAGGCACTTCCAGATGTAGTCCTCATCGCCGAGGGGCGATACCACAGCCCGGAGGATGCGGCACGCGCCATCGCCCTGGGTGCAGACTCGGTGGTTGTCGGAACCGCAATCACGGATCCGGCGTTCATCACGTCGAAATTTGCAGCCGCAGTATCGGGCGCCGAAAGGCAGAGGGTGTGACCCCGACGTCGAAGGCTTTGAAGTCCAAGACTGCTGAACGGATTCGACTGGAGACTTTGCTCGTAGACTCGTCGACGCCGATCCGGTGGGTCTTCACCGGCGACAGCATCACTCAGGGATTGACGCACACCGACGGTCATCGAAGTTACGTCGAACACTGCGCCGAGCGCGTCCGTGGTGAACTTTCCTTGTTCAACCACGTCCTTGTCAACACCGGGGTGAGCGGCAATCGATCCTCCGATGTGCGTGCGGGTTTCGCACACCGCATCGAAGTGTTCGAACCCTCGGTGGTGTTGATCATGCTCGGTACGAATGACGCATTGGATGGCGAAGAAGGACTGGAGCGGTTTCGAGACGACCTCTCGGACATGATTTTCCGGACGCGAGCGATCGGTGCGGTGCCGATCCTCCAGACGCCGCCACCGATCGACGTCGAGAATGCGCCCACCAGAGCGGGATTGGTTCAGTACGTCGAGGTCGTGCGGCAGGTTGCCGCCTCGACGCGCGTTGTGTTCGTCGACCACTACGCGCAGTGGACGGCCCATTCTCCCGAGGGCCCACCGCCGGCTCTCCTGGCTGACGCGTTCCATCCGAACGAACAAGGGCACTACGTGCTCGCGGACGCCGTGCTCCGTGAGTTGTCGATCGCGGATACCGAAGTTCCCGTTGTACCGCAGGTGATGTCGTGATACTTCGTGGACAAATTCTGCGTGGACAATTGGTGACCGGTGGTCGATTGCTCTCGGACGGGGTTGTCGAGATCTCCGGTGATCGTGTGGTGTGGGCCGGACCCGCGTCGCAGCGAACCGACCCGTTACCCGAACGGGCAGCTGCGGGAACAACGATCATTCCGGGTTTGGTGGACGTTCACTGCCACGGCGCCGGCGGATTCGGTTTCCCCGAGGCAGACGAGTTCGGATCAACCGTGGCTGCCGATCACCATCGGACGAACGGCACGACCTCGGTGATCGGCTCGCTCGTCTCCGCGCCGCCGCAGATCCTGCGCAGTCGCATCGAGCTCCTGGCAGGACTGGTGGACGAGGGCACGCTGGCCGGAATTCACCTGGAAGGTCCATTCCTTTCGGTACTCCGTTGTGGCGCCCAGGATCCCGACAGCATTCTCGACGGCGACCCGGCTCTGCTCGAGTCGCTGCTCGAAGCCGGCCGTGGGCACATTCGCTCGATGACGATCGCTCCGGAGACAGCACACTTCGACGAACTTGCCTCATTGCTGGAGCGTCACGGTGCCGTCGTGAGTATCGGACACACCGATGCGTCCAACCCGATTGCGACACGTTCGATCGCACACTCGGCGCATGCACCGCTCAGTGCCACTCACCTGTTCAACGGTATGGCTCCGATGCATCACCGTGCTCCCGGCGCAGTGGCGGCATGTCTTGCCGCGGCTGCGAAAGGACAGATGGTGGTCGAGTTGGTCGGGGACGGAGTACATCTGGCCGACGAGACGGTAGCGACGGTGTTCGATCTTGTCGGTCCGCATCAGATCGCGTTGGTCTCCGACGCGATGGCTGCCGCCGGAATGCCCGACGGCCGTTACCCACTCGGGCCTCTCGACGTCGACGTGGTCGGTGGCGTGGCGCGATTGGCCGGCCAGGGGGAAACGGCCATTGCCGGCGGGACGAGTCGGTTGATGGACATAGTCCGCCGGGCTGTCAATCACGCCGGCGTCGATCTGCTTTCGGCTGTCATCGCAGCGACAGCAACGCCTGCTTCGCTGATGGGGCTGGCCGGAATGGTCGGCGATCTCGTGCCGGGTTGCCGCGCCGATCTGATCGTCACCGGTCCAGAACTCGAAACCCGCGCCGTCATGGCCGCTGGGAACTGGCTCATGAACTACACCGAAAGCTGAGGAATCAACCGATGGAAATTGTCATTGTCGACAGTGCGGAGGCGGCCGGCACCGTTGTTGCCGACATCTTCGAACACGCGGTGCATTCAGGTGCACGGACTTTGGGCCTGGCGACAGGATCTTCACCGCTCTCTGTCTACCGCGAACTCGCGCGCCGTCACCGCGAGGACGGGTTGAGTTTTGCCGGCGTGCAGGCGTTCCTGTTGGACGAATACGTAGGCCTGCCGGAAGGCCACCCGGAGTCGTATGCCCAGGTGATCCGCACCGAACTGGTGAATCACCTGGACCTGGACGCGGCAAGGGTATTCAGCCCCGACGGCACCGCGCCGGATCCATTTGCCGCCGCGGCAGCCTACGACCGGGCGATTGCGTCGAATGGTCCGGTGGACGTACAACTTCTGGGCATCGGCGGCAACGGTCACATCGGTTTCAACGAACCGACGTCCTCGCTGAATTCGAGGACCCGGGTCAAGACGCTGACGGAACAGACTCGAACCGACAACGCCCGATTCTTCGAGAGTCCGGACGAGGTACCACGGCACGTGATCACCCAGGGCCTCGGAACTATCTGCGAAGCAAATCATCTGGTGATGATCGCAACCGGCGAGCGCAAGGCCGCTGCGGTTGCCGCTGCCGTCGAGGGGCCGCTGGCCGCGGTGTGCCCGGCATCGGTCCTCCAACTGCATCCACACGCGACGGTGGTGATCGACGATGCAGCGGCATCACAGCTTCGGCTCACCGAGTTCTACAAAACGGTGTCTGCGCACAAACCGCTTGCTCAGCACTACTGAGATATCGGGCTAGACGGGCTCTCGCGTCTTCTCGAGGCCGAGTGCCATTTCGGGAGTGAGTAATTGGAAGTCGGATTCTCCGCGCCGGCGGATCCACACCGGATCGGGTGTGTTCCAGCGTTCGGCGCTCTGCGTTCGAGTGACCACCTTGAACGTCGCCGTTCTCGGGAACTCACTGCACACGCGGATCAAGGTCGGCTTCTGCTTCGGCCCGAGTTCCGGCCGGGAATCGATGTATTCGGCTACGGCTACCGGGTCGAAGTTGTCGACGTCGCCGACCGGAATCACCGACGCCATGACGCGGTCGCCGACATCGCTGTCGGGTACTGCGTACACGGACACCTGCGCGAAGCCCGGGTAACCGACGAGCGATCGTTCGATGGGTGCGGCGCCGATGTTCTCGCCGTCCACTCGTAGCCAACCGGAACTGCGTCCCGCGAAGTAGACGTAGCCGTCGACGTCGGTGTACGCCAGATCGCCACTCCAGTACTGGCCGTTGCGCATTCGCTCGGCGTCGGCTTCCGGGTTCTTGTAGTACCCGGCGAATGTGCCTGGGCCGGTGACGTTGACCAGTTCACCGGTTGCCTCGTCGGCATTGGTGATCCGGCCGTCAGCGTCGAAGACTGCAGGCGGGCATGGGGCTCCGGTCTCGGGATCGAGGATCTTGACTCCGTCCGGGAGAAGTCCGAGGGCGCCGGTCCTCGGCACCGGCGCCGCGGAAATCGAAATGCCGCCCTCGGTGGAACCGAACCCGTCGATGACGCGGGCATCGAAGCGCCGGATGAAGGTGGCGACGGCGGGCGCCGAACCCTCGTTGCCGTACATGATCTTCAAGGTGTTCTCCCGCTCGTTCGGCACCTCGGGGGTGGAAGCGATGAAGGACAACGGCTTTCCGACGTAGTTGGAGTACGTGATTCCGTACTTGTGAACGTCGGGCAGAAAGCCCGAAGCGGAGAACTTGCGGCGCATGGCAATTCCCGCACGAGCGTGCAGCGCGACCGTCCACGCCGCCATCATGGCGTTGGAATGGAACATGGGCATCGCCATGTAGACGACGTCGTCGGCGCCGAGCCCGAAACGATCGGCAAGCATGACTCCGGGAGAGGCCAACTTGTGGTGCGTGCACCGAACCGCTTTGGGATCACCGCTTGTTCCGGAAGTGAAAATGAGCATCAACAGATCATCGGGCTGCGCCGTCGACGCGTAGGCCGGCGTATCGGCGAAGGGCGCCAACAATTGCGTCCAGGCCGGAGAATCCACGTTGATCACCCGGACGTCACCGAGATCGACGTCGTCGAGTAGATGTGCCTGGTTGTTCTCGGTGAAGATGACCTGGCAGTCGGAGAGTTGGATGTCTCGCGCCAATGCCGGGCCGCGCCTGGTCGTGTTCAGGCCGGCAGCAACCGAACCCGAGAACGATGCTGCGCCGAGCAATAGTGAGAATTCGGGGACGTTCTCCATCAGAAGACCGAAATGCCGGGGGCGCGTTCGATCGAGCAGCGTGTCCAGCAGCGCTGCTCGATCGAACGAGCCTTGAATGTGCTCGCGCCAGGTGATGACCTGGTCCTCGAAACGGATACCGCGGTCGTCGATCTCGCTGACTCCGAGGAGTAGATCGGAAACAGTGGGGCTCTGACTCATAGCTGCATCATCATCGATTCGTCTCGGACCAGGTCATGGATTTCCACTCGGTGGGACGCACTCAGGCAGGAACTGCGGCAAGTTCCTTGCCCAGTGCGCGAAGCTGATCTGTTGCGTTGCCGAGCAGGAACTCGTGATGCTTGGCCGCGAGGAAGTAGCGGTGAACCGGATGGTCCTCGTCCAGACCAACGCCGCCGTGAACGTGAACAGCGGTGTGCCCGACGCGGTGTCCCGCATCTGCAGCCCAGAACTTGGCCGTCTGCACGGCCCCGTCGGACGGAAGTCCTTCGCTCAGACGCCACGCTGCGGCCCAGAGAGTCAGGCGCACGCCCTTGACGTCGATGTATCCGTCGGCGAGGCGCTGGGCCACGGCCTGGAAACTACCGATCGGACGGCCGAACTGTACACGCTCGGTGGCGTATTCGGCGGTCAGCTTCAGCGCTTGATCGAGCACCCCGTACTGGTAGGCGCTGGAACCGAGCTGAATTCGTTCGACGATCCATGCCGCGATGTCGGATCCTTGGGCAACCGAGCCGAGAACACGATCGGCCGGGATCTGCACCGAATCGAACTCGACCAGGGCCGCACTCGAGAAATCCGTGGTCGATTGCCTGGTAATGCTCACGCCCGCGTCCGACGGTTCGACGAGGAAGACCGCGACACCGTCCTCGGTGATGGCAGGGACGAGGAACAGATCTGCGAGCGGAGCACTGTCGACGGTGATCTTGGCTCCGTCGATGCGCCAACCATCGGCGGTCTTCTCGGCACGCGTGATCGGGTGTGCCGGGTCGTCGTTGTATTCCTCGGCGAGGGCCGCGGTGAGTATCTTCTCACCGGCAGCGGCAGCGCTTGCCCAGTCGTCGCGCTGCTTGTCCGAGCCGAATTCGGCTATCGCTGCGGCGGACCCGACGATGGACGTCAGGAACGGAACAGCTGCGACGCCGCGGCCGAGTTCGGCCAGGATGCTGCACTGCTCGAGGACACCGAATCCGTCGCCGCCCACCGATTCCGGAAGGGCCGCGCCGAGAACGCCGGCCGAAGCCAGTGCATTCCACAAGAGGGCATCGAAACGGTCTTCGGCGGCGTCGAGTTCACGAAGGCGGTCGTTGGTGACCAGTTCGGCGACGACGGATCGTGTCAGTCCGGACAGGTCCTGCTGGGCCTCGGTAAGGGTGAATTCCATGATCGTTGGTCCTTATCGCTTCGATGCGGGAAGCCGCAGAGCTGTCATTCCGATGATGTCGCGTTGCACTTCGTTGGTACCGCCGCCGAACGTCAGGATCAGCGAAGAACGATGCATGCGTTCGATGCGTCCACGTAGAAGAGCGCCGGGGGAGTTCTGCCTGATCGTGGCGGAGGATCCGAGGATCTCCATCAGCAAGCGGTAAGCCTCGGTGGCGAATTCGGTACCGAACACCTTGTTGGCCGACGCCGCTTCGGGACCGGGAGCGTGATCGGTTGCGGAGGCGATTTCCCAGTTCATCAACTTCAGGTACTCGGCCTTGGCATGCACGCGAGCCAGATTGATCTGCACCCATTCCTGGTCGATCATGCGTCGGCCGTCGGGCAGCTTGGTGTTCTGTGCCCACTCGCGGACCTCACGCTGCGCGGTCAGAATCGGTCCGGCCGAGGTGAGGGCAACACGCTCGTGGTTGAGCTGATTGGTGATCAGTGCCCAGCCGCCGTGTTCCTGGCCGACTATCGACGACGCCGGGACCCGTACGTCCTGGTAGTAAGTGGCGCTGGTGTCGGGGCCGGCCATGGTGTGAACCGGGGTGTAGGAGAAGCCTTCTGCGGTGGTCGGGACGATCAGCATGCTGATTCCCTTGTGCTTCTTGGCTTCCGGATCGGTGCGGCACGCCAACCACACGTAGTCGGCGTACTGGATCAGGCTCGTCCACATCTTCTGCCCGTTGATGACGTAATCGTCACCGTCACGGACGGCCGACGTGCGCAGAGACGCCAAGTCGGTGCCGGCCTCGGGCTCGGAGTAACCGATCGCGAAGTGGAGCTCACCGCGGGAGATCTTGGGCAGGAAGAAGGCCTTCTGCTCGTCCGTCCCGAAATGCATGATTGTCGGCGCTACGGAATTGATCGTCAGGAACGGCACGGGCGCACCGGCAATGGCAGCTTCGTCGGTGAAGATCAGCTGGTCCATCGCGGAGCGTTCCTGTCCGCCGTACTCTTTCGGCCAACCCAGCGTGAGCCAGCCGTCCTGGCCCATCTGCGCGACGACTTCGCGGTACACATTGCCTTCGCCGTACTCACCCGTCGTGGCAGCGAGTGCTTCACGCCGCTCGGGAGTCATCAGTTGTGCGAAGTAGGCACGCAACTCCTCCTGGAGCTGTTGCTGCTCAGGGGTGTAGGTGATGTGCATGGTTACCTCTCCATAGAGATACGAATCAAAGCGCCAACCATTCGATTGACACAGGTTCTATCGATGCGTACATCGGCGACAAGGGACGCTCTCGCCGTGTCCGGCGGATCGTTCGACGTCCGTTCTCGGTACTTTTTCGAATCATTGCACACGACTGAAACAGGTTCTAGTGTTATCGCCAGGAACGGTGTGCGGCACAGCCCTGCGGCACTCGTTTCGTATCCGTGTTCGCGCCAGTAGTAGTGAGTAGAGAAGAGGAATCGCCATGGAGGTCAGGGTTGATCTGGACCGTTGCGAGGCAAACGGTGTGTGCGTAGGGATCGCACCCGATATTTTCGACCTCGACGACAACGAGGAGCTCGTGATCAGTTCCGTGCGTCCGCCGGAGGATCGCTGGGAAGATGTCCGTTCCGCGATCGCTCAGTGCCCGCGTGCGGCGCTGACCGAACATCCGTGACGATGGTTGCCCAAAACAAGAACACGTTCTAAAGTTGCGAACTCGTGGGTCACGGCAATCGAGCCGGGTAACTCGACACACGACCGCAGAGAACCGGGAGAGCGCTTCGATGAATGCTGTGAACAGCCCAGAAACCAGTCTCGAAGGCAAGGTCGCCATCGTGACCGGTGCCGGATCGGGGCTCGGAAAGTTCGAGGCCATCGGTCTGGCGAAGGCCGGTGCGTCGTTGGTCGTCAACGATCTGGCCCCGAACGAGGCCGTCGAAGCAACGCTCGAGGAGATCCGCGGTCTCGGCGCCAAAGTCGAATTCGTGGCAGGCAACGTCGGTGAGCGTTCTACCGCCGACGCACTGATGGAAGCAGCGCAGGGGCAGTTCGGCAGTGTCGATATTGTCGTCAACAATGCCGGCGTCGTGCGCGACCGGATGCTGTTCAACATGTCCGACGAAGACTGGGATCTGGTACTCGAAGTTCATCTTCGCGGCCATTTCCTCCTGTGCCGCAACGCCGCTGCCTACTGGCGGGCGAAATCCAAGGAAGCCGGGGCGCCGGTGTACGGGCGCATCGTCAACACTTCTTCGGAGGCGGGCCTTCTCGGACCGGAAGGGCAGCCCAACTACGGCGCTGCAAAAGCCGGAATCACGGCGCTGACGTTGTCGGCCGCACGTGGGCTCTCGCGCTACGGCGTTCGGGCCAACGCGATCTGCCCGCGGGCACGGACGTCGATGACCGAAGGTGTGTTCGGTGACGCGCCGGCCGACGGCATCGATCCGCTCTCGCCCGAGCATGTGGCATCGCTCGTCTCGTACCTGGCGTCACCGGCGGCCGACGCCGTCAACGGTCAGGTATTCGTGGTGTACGGACCGATGGTTGCGCTGATGGCGGCGCCCGTCGTCGAGCAGCGGTTCGACGCAGAGGGAGATTCCTGGTCGCCGGAAACGCTGTCCGCGGTGATGGGTGACTACTTCGCTGACCGTGACCCGGCAAAGATGTTCTCGGCATCGGCGGCCCTGCGCGCGTTGGGCTGATCGACGGGTCTGATTCTCAGGTGCGCGACACGTAGAACCGTTGTTCACACTTAGACGGTCTACGTGTCCACTTCCTGGTAGAAATAGCGTGTTCACGAGTCGGTGGGCGCGGCACTCTGCCTGCGTTCTACAACGAGACCAACGGTCTCGAAAAAACTAGACTGTGTTCCAATTTTGCATTCCTGTGAACGATGCGATATTCGATCGACGTGCCCGGTCAAGGCTGGCGCGGTAGCAGGGTCTCGATCCGGCGCCGATAAGCGCTGATCATTCAAAAGTATTAATTTCCAGGATATTTCGGCGAAATTCGCACCGAAAAGGGATGCTTCCCATGGCCCGAACCTTCGGGTTTCGGATCGTCGCCGTGAGGCTACTTCTTAGAGTTGGACACTTGTTTTTGACAGGTGAACACGTTCTAGTTAATATGACCTGAGTCACAAGCTGTCGGGGGCTGGACTATGAGAACAGACAGTACTGCGGCAACCAAGGACGAGGAGGGCGAATGGTAGACCTCGTCGAGGTGCCATTACGAGCGGTCGGTGGCTTCTTTCAGATGTCCGCCCAAACCTTGAGGGCAGTCTTCTCCCGCCCCTTCCAGCGTCAAGAGTTCATCGATCAGGCCTGGTTCGTGGCGCGAGTCTCGATGGTGCCGACGGTGCTGGTCGCAATCCCGTTCACGGTGCTGGTCAGCTTCACCATCAACATTCTCTTGCGCGAGATCGGTGCAGCCGACCTCAGCGGTGCCGGAGCTGCGCTCGGTACCGTCACACAGGTCGGCCCCATCGTCACCGTGCTGATCGTCGCCGGCGCCGGCGCAACCGCCATCTGCGCGGACCTCTCGGCCAGAACCATTCGCGAAGAGATCGACGCCATGAAGGTGCTCGGTATCAATCCGATCCACCGGTTGGTCGTTCCCCGGGTGCTCGCGTCGACGGGAGTGGCGCTGCTCCTCAACGGACTGGTCTGCACCATCGGCATCCTCGGCGGTTTCGTCTTTTCCGTGTTCATCCAGGACGTGAATCCCGGCGCCTTCGTCAACGGCATCACACTGCTCACCGGATTCGGTGAGCTCATGCTCTCCATGGTCAAAGCAGGACTGTTCGGCATGATCGCCGGCCTGGTTGCGGCCTACCTCGGACTCAACGTCAAGGGCGGCGCCAAGAGCGTCGGTGACGCGGTCAACCAGACCGTCGTGTTCGCGTTCATGGCGCTCTTCGTCGTCAACGTGCTCATCACGACCATCGGTATCAAGTTGACGGCCGGATGAGGTACACGGCAGTCGGAGAGATCGAAGTGAACAGAACGACGAACGACGGACGGGAGGAGATCTGATGGCGTTGGCCGCAGCGGGACGCTTCCCGCGCACACGTCGACAGATCGGCTCGATCTCTCGCAGTATCGACAGCATCGGTGATCAAGCGCTGTTCTTCGCGAAGGCTCTCGGTCACGCTCCCAAGGCGCTGATGCGCTATCCGCGTGAAACTCTGCGACTGATCGCCGAGATCAGCATGGGCACCGGTGCGCTCGCCGTCATCGGTGGCACCGTCGTGATCGTCGGATTCCTGACGCTGTTCACCGGTGGCACCATCGCCGTTCAGGGCTACAGCTCGCTGGGCAACATCGGTGTCGAAGCACTCACGGGCTTCTTCGCCGCCTTCATCAACGTTCGCATCGCAGCGCCGGTCATCGCCGGAATCGGCCTCGCCGCGACCATCGGCGCCGGCTCCACCGCGCAGCTCGGTGCGATGCGCGTCTCCGAAGAGATCGACGCCCTGGAGACGATGGCGATCCCGTCGATTCCGTATCTGGTCAGCACCCGCGTCATGGCCGGCATGATCGCGATCATCCCGCTGTACTCACTGGCGGTGATCGCGTCGTTCGTCGCCAGCCGCTTTGCGACGGTGTTCCTCTACAACCAGTCCGGCGGCGTGTACGACCACTACTTCACGACCTTCCTGATACCCACGGACATACTGTGGTCGTTCGCCCAGGCGATAGTCATGGCGCTGGCCGTCATGCTCATCCACACCTACTACGGCTTCAACGCAACCGGTGGCCCGGTCGGCGTCGGTGTCGCGGTGGGTAACGCAGTGCGCGCCTCGTTGATCGCGGTCGTCACGGTCACCCTGCTCATCTCACTCGCCATCTACGGCGGGTCCGGCAACTTCAACCTGTCGGGATAGGCGGGCAAGCGATGACCGTACCCAGATGGCACAAGAAGTTGGCCGCAGCCGGCCTGGTCCTCGGACTCGTGGCGATCGTCGCCGTTGCTCTCACCATGTTCTCGGGTGGGTTCACCAAGAGCACGCCCATCACCGTGACGTCCACGCGTGCCGGCCTGGTCATGGAACCGAATGCCAAGGTGAAGCTGCGCGGAGTGCAGGTCGGCCGCGTCGAATCGATCTCCCTCGTCGGCGACCAGGCAAACCTGAAGCTGGCGATGGATCCGGGCCAGATGTCGAAGATTCCGTCGAACGCCCGGGTGGAAATCAAGACCACCACGGTGTTCGGTGCGAAGTACGTCAACATCGTGATTCCCGACGATCCGTCGACCCAGCCGATCCAGGAGGGTGCTGTCATCGCCTCGGACAGCGTCACCGTCGAGTTCAACAGTGTCTTCGAACATCTTTCGGACGTGCTCGCGAAGATCGAACCGGAAAAGCTCAACGCCACACTCGGCGCGATCTCCACTGCGCTCAACGGGCGCGGCGAGTCGCTGGGTGAGGTTCTCGAGCTCGGTGACACCTATCTGAAGAAGATGAATCCGGTTCTGCCGCAGCTCCAGGAAGACTTGGTCGGCGCCGCCGATGTCACCAACCTGTACGCCGACGTGGCACCGGATCTGATGCGCATCCTCGACAATGCCACCGCGACAAGCGGATCGATCGTGGCCGAGCAGGCAAACCTCGACTTGCTGTTGCTCAACGTCACCGGCCTCGCGGACACCGGCAACGCGTTGTTGACCGACAACGAGCAGAACCTGACCACCGCCCTCGACACTCTGACCGCGACGACGACCCTGCTCGACAAGTACTCGTCGGGTCTGACGTGCTTCATCGTCGGGTTGAACGACGGCCGGATCAAGTTCGAGCCGCTGGCAGGCACCGGGGACAAAGCGGCACTGATGCTGAGTGCGAGCTTCATGTACGGTGCCGAGGCGTACCAGAACCCGCAATCTCTCCCCAAGGTCGCGGCCTCCGGTGGACCCAATTGTTATGGTCTGCCCGAATTTGATCCGAAGGTCGACGGGCATGCCCCGTTCGCAGTCACCAACACCGGCAACGTGCCTTTCGTTCCCAACACCGAACTGCGCGTCACCGTGCCGACCATTTTCCAGTATCTCTTCGGTGACTCCTACGAGCAGGAAGACGGGAAGTGATGAGACCGACCACGGTCAAGCTGCTGATTTTCACCGTCGTCATGGCGGTCATCTTCGCCGGACTGGCGATCGTCTTCAGTCAGGTGCGCTTCAGCAGCAGCAACGGATTCCACGCCACCTTCTCGGACGTCTCGGGACTCAAGTCCGGCGACAAGGTACGTATCGCCGGTGTTCCGGTCGGGTCGGTCACCGGAGTGTCCATCGGTGACTCCAACCAGGCCGAGGTCGAGTTCGACGTCGATACCAAGTACTCACTGATGAAGAGCACCAAAGCGACTGTGCGCTACGAGAACCTGGTGGGCGACCGCTACATGGAACTGCTCGAGGGCGCTGGTTCCACCGAGACGCTTTCGTCAGGTGGATCGATTCCAGTCGACCAGACGTCGCCCGCGCTCGATCTGGATCTGCTGCTCGGCGGATTCAAGCCGCTGCTTCGCTCTCTCGACCCCCAGCAGGTCAACGACCTCTCCGGGGCCCTGCTCCAAGTACTCCAAGGCCAGGGTGGAACATTGGTTTCGCTTCTGGGAAACACCAGTTCGTTCACCAGCACGTTGGCGGACCGAGATCAGCTGATCGGGGACGTCATCACCAACCTCAACGACGTACTCGGCACGATCAACGACAAGGGTGATCAGTTCTCCACCACGATCGATCAGCTCCAGCAGTTGGTCAGTGGATTGGCGAAGGACAGTGGCCCGATCGGTAATTCGATCACCGAGATCGCCGGCGCGACCGGAGATCTCGCATCGCTGCTGCAGGCGACACGTCCGGACATCCAGACCCTGATCGGGGAGACCAACCGAACGATGACGCAGCTGGACCTGGGCAAGGACGACATCAATACCGCTCTCGGTCGTCTGCCGTCCGACTACCGGAAGCTGATCCGAGTGGGCACGTACGGAGCGTTCTTCCAGTTCTATCTGTGCGCCAACACTTTCAAGTTCTCCGGACCTGACGGAACGACGATCATCTTGCCCACGGCAGTGCAGGACACGGGAAGGTGCGCAAAAGTCTCATGACCCCTACCCGTGAACGCAATCCGGTACAGATCGGTGTCATCGGTCTCGTCCTGGCGGTGGCAACAGTGGGTGCCGCGCTTCAATACGATCAACTCCAGTTCATCAACGGCGGCATTCGCTACTCGGCGTACTTCCAGGATGCCGGCGGCCTGGTCACAGGCGACGACGTCACCATGGCCGGCGTGAAGGTCGGCAAGGTCAGCGATGTCGAACTCGACGACCAGAAGGTGCTGGTCACCTTCACCGTTCAAGACGGTGTCGCCCTGGGCGAGCAGACCGCGGCCGACATCAAGACCAACACGGTTCTCGGCCGAAAGTCGTTGGCGGTGCGGCCGGAAGGATCCGGACTGCTGCGCACGGACACGCCGATTCCGGTGGAACGCACCAACTCCCCGTACTCACTCAACGACGCTCTAGGTGACCTCGGTACCACGGTGTCCGAACTCGACACGGAACAGATCAACGATTCGCTCAACGCGATCTCGGACACCCTGGCCGATACTCCGCCAGAACTTCGCACCGCATTGGACGGAATGACGCGGCTTTCGCAGAGCATCAACTCACGCGACGAGAGCCTGCTCCAATTGCTCTCGCGGGCCGAAGATGTCACCAAGATCCTCTCCGACAGAAGCGGTCAGATCGATTCGTTGCTGGTTGACGGAAACAAGCTGTTTGCCGAACTCAGCTTGCGGCGTGACGCGATCAGCGAACTGATCGTCAACACCGGCGCAGTCTCACGTCAACTGTCAGCGCTTGTGCAGGAGAACGAGGCTCAGATGGGGCCGACCCTCGAGAAGCTGAATTCGGTCGCCGAGGTTCTTCAGCAGAACAAGGACAACATCGCCGGGGCGCTCGACGGCCTCGGACCGTACATCACCGCGCTCGGCGAGACCGTGGCCAGCGGCCCGTTCTTCGATGCCTTCATCATCAACATTCTGCCGAGTAACTGGTGGAAGACCTTGGTGGACACCAGCGTCGCGCCCGAGCAGGTTCCGGGCGACCTGGAAGACTTCTTCCCCGGCATTCCACCGACGATCAGGGGGCCGGGAGAATGACCGAGACCATGACTTCACACGATTCACAGGGCTCCACCAACCCACGCAAGAAGTGGGTGCTGATCGGAGCGGGTGTGCTGGTCGCGCTGCTCGTGGCGGGTGCGGCCTACCTCTTCATCCCTGGCCTGGGCAAGACCAAGATCTCCGCGCACTTCGTCTCGACGACAGGTCTCTACGAGGGCGACGTCGTGCGAGTGCTCGGTGTCAACGTCGGCAAGGTGACGAAGATCGAACCGCGTGATCGGGACACGTACGTCGAGATGAAGATCGACTCGAGCGTCGACGTTCCGGCAGATGCCAAGGCGCTCATCGTTGCTCAAAGCCTCGTGTCTGCACGCTTCGTGCAATTGACCCCCGTGTACTCCGGCGGGGAACAGATGCCCAATGGCGGCGAGATCCCGATCGAGCGCACCGCCGTTCCGGTGGAGTGGGACGAGATCAAGACCGAACTGACCAAACTGTCGGACGCACTCGGACCGGAGGGTCTGGACGATCAGGGTTCCCTCGGCCGATTCATCGACACCGTGGGAACGAACCTCGACGGCAACGGCGAGTCGATTCGGTCGACGTTGCGCGAACTCTCGGCCACGATGCACACGCTGTCCGAAGGCCGGACCGATTTGTTCTCCACCATTCGGAACCTGCAGGCGTTTGTCACTGCGTTGTCCTCGAGTAACGAGCAGATCGTGCAGTTCAGCGGTCACCTCGCTTCGGTGACAAGCGTTCTCGCAAGCAGCTCCGACGAGTTGGGTACCGCCCTCAGCGATCTCGACCTGGCGGTGGGCGACGTTCAGCGGTTCGTCAAGGACAACAGCGAGGGACTGAGCGAATCGGTCGCGCGTCTGGCCGATGCCACCCAGGTACTGACGGACAAGCGCCCGGAGATCGAGCAGGTTCTGCACTCCGGACCGACGTCGCTTGCCAACTTCTATCAGATCTACAAACCGGCTCAGGGCAGCATGACCGGCGCAATTGCACTGAGTAACTTCAAGAATCCAATCCAGTGGATCTGTGGTTCCATCGAAGGCATCGACAGTGGTAACTCCCAGAACAGTGCCGACCTGTGTAAGCAGTACCTCGGGCCGGTGCTCAGCACGATGATCGGCAACTACCCCGGATTCCTGTTCAACCCGGTCGCGGGCGTGCAGGCTTTCCCGGATCAGATCGTCTACACCGAACCGGGATTGGAAGCGGCAAGTCAGAATCAGCCGGAAACTGTCGCAGGACCGATGTCAGGTGCTCCCATGACGAGTGTTCCCAAGGATCTCGCCGAACTCTTCAACATGGGCGGAGGGAACTGATGCGGGTAGCTCGCAAGACCACGGTTGCCGTGTTGGCCACGGCAGTGGCACTCGGCGCCAGCGGTTGTGAATGGAACGGTCTCAACTCTGTGCCGATGCCAGGAACTCAGGGCCGGGGCGAAGGCGCATACGAGGTCCAGATCGAGATGCCGAACGTGACTACGCTGTCGCAGAATTCGCCCGTCCGGGTGGATGACGTTGCAGTGGGAAGCGTTTCGAACATCGAGGTTCAGGGCTGGCACGCTCTGGTGACGGTGTCGCTGAATCCCGAGGTTCAGTTGCCTGCCAACGCGACGGCAAAAATCGGCCAGACCAGCTTGCTCGGCTCTCAGCACATCGAGTTGGCACCGCCGGTTGGAGAAGAGCCCGAGGGCCGACTCGAAGCCGGTGACCTGATTCCGATCGAGCGGGCGGGCGCTTACCCGACGACGGAACAGACGCTGTCGTCGCTGTCCGTTGTTCTCAACGGCGGCGGTCTCGCTCAGGTTCAGGACATCACGAAGGAACTCAACGCGGCTCTCGGTGGGCGTGAAGATTCCGTTCGAGACCTCCTGCCTCAGCTCGATCAGCTGGTCGGAAGTCTGGACAAGCAACGAGGCGACATCGTTTCGGCGATGGAAGGACTCGATCGACTGTCCTCGACCGTCCAGGCACAGCACGACACCTTGAACAAAGCGCTCGAAGGTATTCCGCCGGCACTCGAGGTTCTTGTCGCTCAGCGTCAGGACATCACCAACGCGTTGACCTCCCTCGGTGGTCTCAGCGAGGTGGCGAGCCGTGTCATCCAGGAGAGCGGCGACGATTTCGCGACCAACGTTCGGGCTCTTTCGCCGACTCTGAAGGCCTTGGCGGATTCGGGTAATGCTCTCACTCAAGTTCTCGGAGTCCTCTTGACGTTCCCGTTCCCACAGAACGGAATCGACAACGTCATCCGCGGTGACTACGCCAACCTGGCGATGACCATCGACATCTCGCTGCCCCGACTCGACGCGAACTTCCTCACTGGAACTCCGTTGGCAGGAACACTCTCCGGCCCGGAAGGTGTGTTGGGTAAGCAGGCCGGGCTCGCCGGACAGACAGGCAACCCGTTGAGCGATCCGCTCAAGCCTGCCGCACCGCCGGCCCAGGCTCCCGCCGAACAGGCTCCCGCTGCGCAGGCCCCGGCAGCGGATCCGAATACCATTCAGATTCCGGGACTTCCGCCGATCAACATTCCAGGACTTCCTCAGGGGGCACCGGCACCATGATGCTCACAAAGTTCGTCCGTATCCAGCTCATCATCTTCGCCGTCTTGACGGTTGTCGGTTTGATCGTGATGGCCACTCAGTACGTGCGTGTTCCGGCGATGGTCGGTATCGGCCGTTACGACGTCACTGTCGAATTGCCCGCCACCGGTGGGCTGTACAAGAACTCGAACGTCACGTACCGCGGTCAGACCATCGGTGTCGTGAACGCGGTGGAGCTCTCGGAGACGGGTGTGAATGCGCGACTGTCTCTCGAGAGTGGCGTCAAGGTTCCGTCGGACGTCGATGCTGCGGTCAAGAGTGTGTCGGCGATCGGCGAGCAGTTCGTCGACCTGATTCCGCACACCGACAGCTCCGGAGCGATCGTCGTCGACGGGCATCTGGAAAACGGATCGGTGATTCCCGAAGACAGAACCAGCATTCCGCAGGATGTCGGCGCGATGCTCGATCAGGCAGATCTGTTGCTGCAGAGCATTTCCGACACCAAGCTCAAGACCGTCATCGACGAATCCTTCAAGGCGTTCAACGGTGCCGGCCCGGATCTGCAGAAGCTGATCGACTCGGCTCGGCTGTTCGTCGAGGAGGCGAACAACAACTCCGACGCGACCAAGACGCTGATCGAGCAGGCCGGTCCACTCCTGGACACTCAGGTGGTCAGCAGCGACGCCATCCGTTCCTGGACAAGCAATCTGGTGACGTTCACCGACCAGCTCCGAGCCAGCGACCCTGATCTGCGTGCCGTCATCCAGAAGGGTCCGGCCGCAGCGGCGGAGGCGAATGCTCTTCTGCAAGACATGCAGCCGACATTGCCGATTCTTCTGGCGAACCTCGTGTCCGTCGGACAGGTCGGCGTGATCTACAACAACGCGATCGAGCAGATTCTGGTCATCTACCCGCCGCTGGCCGCAGCGCTGGTCACGGTGGCAGGCTCCGGCCCGGCTGCGGATGGTGCACTGGTGGACTTCCACATGGAGGTCAACGACCCGCCGCCGTGCACTACAGGATTCCTGCCCGCAGAGCAGTGGCGCAGTCCGAAGGACGAATCACCGATCGAGACGCCGTCGGATCTCTTCTGCCAGGTTGCCCAGGATTCGCCGATCGCCGTGCGCGGCGCGAGAAACCTTCCCTGCGAGGAGTATCCGGGACGTCGTGCGCCGACGGTCGAACAGTGCCGTTCCGGCTACGTACCGATGGGCACGAACCCGCAATCCGGGCCTCCGGAACCGATTACCGCGACCCCGAGCTCGTACACGTCGACGCCTTCGGTCTCGGCTCGTCGGTACGATCCGATTACAGGCACGTACATCGGGCCGGACGGAAGGACGTACTCGCAACCGAACCTCGGTGGCGGCGACGTCAGTCTCGAACAGTTCATGAAGGGTCAGCAGGGTTGATGACAGACGAAGATCCACAGGCCGGGCAGCGGGTGCGCCGTCGCGCGTCCCGCAGCGCCGGACCCACGGGTGCGGATGCAGACGCTGCCGCGGTAGTAGTGCCCACCGAAAAGAAGTCGGCCGAACAGAAGTCGGCTGAGCAGAAGGTGGCGGCGCCAGTTGCTTTGGGCAAGCCCGATACTCCACCTGAGAAGGTCGTCAGCGGTGATCAGGTCGCGACCAAGGCTGAGCCGACCGGTACCACCGAAACCCCCGCAGAAACTGCTGTGGACACCCCTGTTCGTTCGAAGCCCAAGGCCGGGCTGGTAGTCGGGATCGCCGTTGCTTCGGTGATCGCTGTTGCTCTTACGGCCCTGACGGTGTTTCTTCTCGTCGACCGGAACAAGGCGTCCAATGCCGACGAGGACCGAGCGCGCTACGTGGCCGGTGCCCGGACCACCGCACTGAATCTGACGACATTGCACGCGGATACAGCGGCTGCCGACCTCGACAAGTTCCTCGCCGGCACCACCGACGAGTTCAAGTCGCAGTTCGACGGACGCAAGGATTCGTTTGTCAACGTCCTCGGGCAGGCCGGAGTTCAGACCGACGGCGAGGTACTCGAAGCCGGGTTCGAGAAGTCCGACGGCGATTGCGGGACTTCATTGGTCGCGGTGCGTGCGATGCAGAAGAACGGCGACGAAGCGCCCGCTGAACGCAACTACCGACTCCGAATCACCATGTGCGACGTCGACGGGCAGTTGCTTGCCTCGAATGTGGAGTTTGTGCCATGACCCCAGAAGTAATCTCCGAGACGTCCAAGCCCAAGCGCGTCTCACCGCTCGCCATCGTTCTGTGCGTCATCAGTGCAGTGGCCATCGCGTTGGCGGCAGTGTCGGCGTATCTCTACTTCGGTCCGGGTGGAACGCGTGACATTGCGGCGATCGATCAGACCAGAGACGAAGTGGCACAGGCCTCTTCCGATCAGGCGGTTGCGATGTTCCAGTACGACTACAACAACGTCGACCAGCAGTTGCACGCGGCCACAGACGGTTTGACGGGCGATTTCCAGGGCACGTTCACCAACCTGATCGAATCGGTGATCATTCCGGGAGCCAAGGAAAAGTCGCTGACCGTTCAGGTAGTCGTCCAGGGCGCCGCGGTTCTCGACGCCGAGGCAGACAGTGCGACGACGATGCTGTTCCTCAATCAGATCACCACGTCTTCGGAATCACCCGAAGCCGTCGCCAGTGGTAGTCGCGTCAAGATGAGTCTGGAGAAGCAGGACGGGCGTTGGCTCGTGAACAACGTTCAACCCTTCTGATCGATCACCTGAAACAGGCTGGGGTCGATCACCTGAAACAGGCTGGGGCCGCGGAGATTAACTCTCCGCGGCCCCAGCCTTTGTGCACTGTCCTCAGTGGTCTTGTGCTTCGGCCGGGGCGATCAGCGCCGGACCTGCGGCACCGCCGTGCGCGAGCGCGTCGAGGAACGAGCGTGCCCAGCGGTCGACGTCGTGGGTCAGGACCTGACGACGTAGCGCACGCATGTGGCGTCGGCCGTCCTCTCGCGGTTGATTGAGGGCCTTCTCCATCGAATCCTTGACGTCGTCGAGGTCGTGGGGATTGCACAGGAAAGCCTGGCGGAGTTCTGCTGCAGCGCCGGTGAATTCGCTGAGCAGCAATGCGCCGCCCAGATCACTGCGGCAGGCGACGTACTCCTTGGCGACCAGGTTCATACCGTCACGCAGCGGCGTGACCAGCATGAGGTCGGCAGCGACGAAGAACGCGACCAGTTCGTCGCGTGGAATCGGCCGATGGATGTAGTGGACGACGGGGCGACCGACTTCGCTGAACTCGCCGTTGATCCGGGAGACCTTCTGCTCGATGTCTCCGCGCATCTGTACGTAGCTTTCGACGCGTTCGCGGCTCGGGGTCGCCAACTGCACCATGACCGTGTCGGCGGGATCGATGCGCTTCTCCATGAGAAGTTCGTGGAGTGCGGCGAGCCTGACGTCGATGCCCTTGGTGTAGTCGAGGCGGTCCACGCCCAGCATGATGTGCTTGGGGTTTCCGAGTTCTTTGCGAATCTGCTTGGCGCGGTCTCGAATTGCCTTGGTGCGTGATAGCTCGTCGAGCTTGCCGGAGTCGATGGAGATGGGGAATGCACCGACGCGGACGCTACGGAAACCTACTTGCACCACACCGAGTTTGGAGCGGACGCCGACGGTTCCGCGTGAAGTCTGCTGTCCGGCGAGGCGTCTGGCCAGATAGAGGAAGTTCTGTGCGCCACCCGGAAGGTGGAAGCCGATGAGGTCGGCGCCGAGGAGGCCTTCGACGATCTCGGTGCGCCACGGCATCTGCATGAACAGCTCGACCGGGGGAAACGGAATGTGCAGGAAGAATCCGATGGTGAGGTCGGGGCGCAGCATCCGCAGCATCTTCGGTACCAACTGCAGCTGGTAGTCCTGGATCCAGACGGTTGCGCCCTGAGCCGCTGCCTTGGAAGTGGCTTCGGCGAACCGCCGATTCACCTCGACGTAGGCGTTCCACCATTCGCGGTGGTACTCGGGTTTGACGATGACGTCGTGGTAGAGCGGCCAGAGGGTGGCGTTGGAGAACCCCTCGTAGTACTCGTTGATCTCCTCGGCGCTCAGCGGCACGGGGTAGAGCTCGAGTCCGTCTTCGACGATGGGGTCGAGATCGGCGTCCGGCACGCCCGCCCAGCCCACCCACGCGCCCTGATTGCTGCGCAGGATCGGCTCGAGAGCGGTGACCAGTCCACCGGGGCTCCGCTTCCAGCGGGTGGTGCCGTCGGGAAGCCGTTCCAAGTCGACGGGCAGGCGGTTCGCTACGACGACGAACTCAGCCTGCCCGGACACGGTGTCACCGGTCGAAGAAGCAGGTGCGCTGTCAGAAAGGGTTGAACTGGTCGAATCCGGACTGACAGGCACGTGGTTCCTTCTCGGTCGGTGAGGGAAAGATTCAGTCGAGCTTGGCGGCGGGAGAGATACCGAGCATCGAGAGCAGCATCCTGCACTCGTCGGCATCCTCCGCGTATGCAGCGACAACGTGCTGCGCCATGCGCGCTGTTTCCTCGGCGACGGTCTCGATTTCCTCGTCCGCGATCTCGGTTTCGACGGTCGTGTTCTCAGCCATCATGTTCCTCTCGTGCTTGCCTGCACGGCGCAAGCAATGTTTCTTACTCGCGACTCTATGAGAACTGGGCGTGTCGACGCTAGTTGCTCATGTATTAGGGTCGACTTACTTATCTCTGTACTCAACTTTATCGCTTCCATCGATGCTTGGAGTTCCATGAGTTCGACCCCCTCGAGTGTGACCGTCGACTCGGACGAGCCCGATAGTGGCAATCACAGCGGTGCTGCGATTTTGCGACGCGTCCTCGTCCGCAACCGTCGCCCGCTCGCTATCGGCACGGTTCTGGTCTGTCTGCACCAACTGACCGAGACGGCGGTGCCGATCTCCATCGGTGTGATCATCGACCGTGCGGTGGAGACTTCGGACACCACGGCCCTGATCGTCTCCATCGTCGGTCTCGCGGCTCTGTTTCTCGTTCTGACGGCCGCGTGGCGCTTCGGTGCACGCTTCATCGTCACCGCGATGCAGCAGGAGGCTCATCGCCTCCGGCTCGAGGTGGCGCACCGCGTCCTCGATCCGCGTGGGGTGCGCACCGATCTGCGTTCAGGTGAACTGCTGACTGTTTCGACATCGGACGCCGAGCAGACTTCGTGGATCGCGGACATCGTCCCGCGCGCGGCTGCGGCCCTGACGGCTGCGGTCGCGTCGGCCGTGGCGTTGGTGTGGATCGACCTCTGGCTGGGATTGGCCGTTCTGATCGGAACGCCGGTCATTCTCGGTCTGCTGCAATTGGCGGCGCCGCTCATCACGTCGAGGGCCACCGGTCAGCAGGCGTCGATCGCGCGAGCGTCCGCGATGGCTACCGATCTGGTCAGCGGATTGCGTCCACTGCGCGGTATCGGTGGTGAGAAGACCGCGTCGGCTCGCTATCGCACAGTCAGCCGTCAGGCTCTCGCGTCGACGATCGGCACGGCCAAGGCGACCGGTATCTACACCGGCGTTGCCGCGACCGTCAGTGCGTTGCTCGCGGTCGGTGTTGCGGGCTTCGCCGGATACTTCGCTTTGCAGGGCCGGATCACGGTCGGTGAACTGATCACCGTGGTGGGGCTTGCGCAGTTCATCATCGAACCGCTCGGATTGCTTGCGTCCATTCCCGGATACTTCGCGGTGGCGCGGGCGTCGTCGGATCGACTGGCATTGGTCTTGGACGCGGAGCCACTGCGGGGCGCGGGTTCGCAGACCGAACTCGAAGGCACCGACCTGACCCTCGACGGAGTCGAGTACAAGTCGCTCAAGGGCATCGACTTGCACCTGCCTGCGGGAGAACTGCTGGGCGTCGTGGCTTACCAGCCGCAGGACGCCGACGCTCTTGTCGCGGTCCTGTCCGGTCAGCTGGCTCAGGGCGCGTATCGCGGAGTGGTGAGGGTTGGCGGAATCAGCCTGTCCGACATGGACTTGCGATTGGCGCGTCGGACGGTCTTGGTGGAGCCGCACATCACCGATCTGTTCTCCGGGTCCCTCGCCTCGAACGTCACTGCGGGCGCCGGTGACGCCGCTGCGCTCGACATCCAGAGCGCTCTGGCGGCGTCGGCAGCGGCGGATGTCGTCGACGCACATCCGGACGGTCTCGACCTCGAAGTGACCGATCGAGGCGCCAGTTTGTCGGGAGGTCAGCGACAACGCGTCGCCCTCGCGCGCGCCTTGGTGGCACAGGCACCCGTGATGGTCCTGCACGATCCGACTACGGCAGTGGACGCGGTGACCGAGGCGTCTATCGCCGAAGGAATCGCAGAACTGCGGCACGAGGGTGCCGGTGGCATCCACACGACGGTATTGATCACCAGCAGCCCCGCTTTGCTGGCTGTGACGGATCGAGTGATCGTCTTGAACGACGGAGTGATTGCCTCGATCGGCACACATTCCGAACTCTCTCGCGGCGACGCGAACTACCGAGGAGCGGTGCTGCGGTGACGGCCACGGACATGACAACCGATATGCCGGCCGGGGAGAACGCGGAGAAGGTGACCGAGCGCGAACTGTTGCCGATCGCGGGTGGTCGACAGACCTGGAAGTGGTTGCGAGCAGCGCTGGCCGAACACCGGATGCAGAGCCTGTTGGTCCTGATCGTCGCGGCTTCGGCGTCGGCGATGGCCTTGGTGCCGATTTACGTATTCGGTGTCCTGGTCGACCGGGTCCGGGACAACGCGCCCACGTCGACGATCGTCGGGGTGGTCGTGATCATCGCCGCCGCCGCAATCGTGGGCGGTGTGTTCACCGGTGTGGCCGCCTATCTGATCAAGCGACTCGGCGAGACGATTCTGGCGGACCTGCGCGAGCGAACCGTGGACCGGGCACTGCGCCTCCCGATCCAGACCGTCGAGAAGGTCGGCAAGGGCGATCTGCTCTCACGAGTCGGCGACGACGTGTCGGTGATCGCCAAGGCCGTGTCCGACGTGGTTCCCGGCATGATCGCAGCAGTTCTGCTCGTGGCTCTGAGCATGGTGACCATGCTGGGACTCGACTGGCGCCTCGGCCTCGCCGGAATGGTCGCGCTGCCGATGTACGCGCTGGCGCTCAAGTGGTACCTGCCGCGATCGGCTCCCATTTACGCTGCCGAGCGGGTAGCGATGGGCGCTCGTTCACAAGCGCTCATCAGCAGCCTCCAGGGTGCCAAGACGGTCCGCGCGTACAGCCTCGAGAAGGAACACCTCGGTCAGATAGATGCGGCGTCGGCAAAAGCGCGTGATCTGGCCGTCGGCGTGTTCGGCCTGTTCACGAGGTTCGCCGGTCGCGGTAACCGCGCCGAATTCGTGGGCTTGTCCATGATTCTCGTCGTCGGATTCCTGCTGGTCCGTGAGGACGTCGTGACAGTCGGCCAGACGACGACTGCTGCTCTGCTGTTCCATCGCCTGTTCAACCCGATCGGCTCGCTGCTTTACACCTTCGACGAAGTGCAGTCGGCCGGCGCCAGCCTCGCGCGACTGGTCGGCGTCGTCGAGATCGAGGAAACGGAGCCTTCGACGGATGCAGGTTCCGTTCCGGCCGACGGTTCGCTGCGTCTGGACGACATTCGGCACAGCTACGACGGTGGCCATGAGGTTCTCCACGGAGTGAGCCTCACCTTGCGAGCGGGGGAGCGCGTGGCGCTCGTCGGTTCGACCGGAGCCGGAAAAACGACGCTTGCGGCGATCGCTGCCGGTTCGATCACTCCGACGTCGGGGCGGGTGTCGATCGGTGGTGTCCCGCTTGCCGACCTCGACTACCTACGACGCCACATCGCGATCGTGAGTCAGGAGGTCCATGTTTTTGCCGGGCCCCTGATCGAGGATCTGAGGTTGGCCGCTCCCGAATCCTCGGACGAGGACGTAGCCGCGGCGCTGCGGACGGTCGGCGCGTACGAGTGGGTGGAGGCTCTCGACGAGGGAATGCTGACCGTCGTGGGCGAAGGCGGGCACGAGATGACGGCGGCACAGGCGCAGCAGTTGGCTTTGGCGCGACTGGTGTTGGCCGACCCGGCCGTCGCGGTACTGGACGAAGCTACAGCGGAGGCGGGCAGCGCCGGAGCACGGGAACTGGAAGCGACTGCCGAAGCCGCTACGGAGGGCCGCACCACTCTGGTTGTTGCACACCGGCTTACACAGGCTGCGGGCGCCGACCGAGTGATCGTGCTCGAACACGGACAGATCGTAGAAGAAGGCCCGCACCGCGAACTGGTGTCCGCGGGCGGGCGTTACGCACAACTGTGGGCGGCCTGGGAAGGTCGCGACTGAGGGGTTTGTACTGGGGTTTGCACTGAGGGGTTTGTTCAGACGATCAGGTGAGGTACCCGCCGCCGTGGGGGAAGAACTCGGCGGCGGTGTACTCGCTGCCGTCGTCGAGTCGGACGCGCTCGATCCGCAGTCCCTTGTTCTTGCCCGACCATGCGTCGGGGCCCGCGACGATCACCATGCCGTCATCTTCTTGAATGAACACTCGGCCGGGGGTTCCTCCGTAGTGCCCGCGTGAGACGGACGCCTTCAGGATGCGGATGCGCCGGCCCTTGAACTCCGCGAAAGCGTTGGGGTACGGATCGGACTGTGCCCGGACGAAACGCTCGATGACCTCGGCCGGCCAGGACCAGTCGACGTGGCTGTCCTGCGGTGCGCGCTTGTGGAAGAACGTGGCCTGCGATCGGTCCTGCGGCGTCCAATCGGTCCGGCCGGACGCGATCAGATCCAGAGCGTCGAGTGTGATGGGGCCGATCATGTCGATCGTGCGGTGGAACAGATCGGTGACGGTGTCGGTCGGGCCGACCGTTGTCGAACGCTGCAGCACGATGTCGCCCGCATCGAGTTCCTCGTCCATCAGGTGCGCCGTGAGCCCGACTTCTTCTTCGCCGTTGATCAGAGCCCAGATGAGCGGGGAGAATCCCGTGTACTTGGGCAGCAGCGAATCGTGGATGTTGAGGGTGCCGTACTTGGGTGCGTCGAAGACCTCCGCCGGCAGCCAGGTACGCCAGTTGTTGGCGACGATGATGTCGGGAGCTGCTTCGGCCAGCGCGGCTTTGAAGGCGTCGTCAGGCTTGTTCGCCACGTGAACGGGTACACCGTTCTCGGCCGCCAGATCTGCAACCGAGTCCGCCCACATCTGTTCGTAGACGTGCTCACTCTTCGGGTGTGTGATTGCCAGCACGACCTCGTGATCGGAGTCGATCAAGGCCTGCAGGGTACGGTGGCCCCAGGTTTGGTATCCGAGCGTAGCGACTCTCAACGGGGTCCTCCTGGACGAGCATGGGCTGGGGTTGCGGTCACACGACCGCCCATCAGCTTAGGCTATCCAACCAAAATTGTTGATCACACGTACGAGGAGGAAGGCTGACATGACGGTCGCCACAATCAACGGAATCCCCATCAATTACCAGGTCAAGGGTGATGGAGATCTGGTGGTGCTCATCATGGGGACCGGCAGCCCCGGCCGCGTCTGGGATCTGCACCAGACCCCGGCGCTGGTGGCCGCCGGCTACCGAGTCTGCACCTTCGACAACCGCGGAATCGCACCGTCCGGCGAGAGCCTCGGCGGCATCACGATGCCCGACATGGTTGCGGACACCGCCGGACTGATCGAGCACCTCGGTGGCGGCCCCGCCCATGTCATCGGAACCTCGATGGGCGCCCGGGTGGCGCAGGAACTGACGCTCGCCAGGCCCGATCTGGTTCGCAAAGCAGTGTTCCTCGCCGGCCACGCCCGGATGGATCATTTCCAGCAGGTCCTGACCGAGGGTGAGCGCCAGTTGTTCGACAGTGGCGTCGCTCTGCCGGCCAAATACCGTGCCGCAGTGACCGCGGTGATGAACCTTTCGCCGGCCACGCTGGCAGACGATCACTCCGCGCGCGACTGGATGGATATCTTCGAGTTCACCGGCGGCGCAACGTCACCGGGTGTTCGCGCACAGCTCGGTATGGACCGCGCCTTCGATCGACGGGGTGCGTACAAGTCGATCATGCGCCCGTGCCTGTCCGTCGCTTTCGCCGACGACCGCATGATCCCGCCCTACCTCTCCCGCGAGGTGGCCGACTGCATCGCGACGGCGTCGTTCGAAGAGATTCCCGACGCCGGACACTACGGGTACCTCGAGCGTCCGGAGGCCGTGAACAAGGTGCTGATCGACTTCCTGGCGAAGTAGTTTTCCGCACGCGAGAAAGGGCCTGACCTGCTAACTGCAGGTCAGGCCTTCTCATGTTTCAGGCCAGTGCCAGGAACAGCTTCTCGAGTTCGGCCTCGGTCATCGGTTCCTGACCTTCCGCGCTGTCACCGCTCAGGCATTCACGCAGCCCTGAAGCGACGATCTTGAACCCTGCTCGGTCCAGCGCCTTCGACACGGCTGCGAGCTGCGTCACGACGTCCTTGCAGTCGCGGCCGTTCTCGATCATCGAGATGACCCCGGCAAGTTGGCCGTGAGCACGCCGCAGTCTGTTCAGTACGAGCGCAATGCTCTCTTCGTCGCCGGTCATGGTGGCCCCTTCTCGAGTGTTCGTGCTGCGACCGAGGGTACCCCTGGGGGCATGTCACTGCTTGATCCAGTGTTTGAGCCGGCTGCGGTGTCAGATCAACGAGTCGACGGCTGCCCGCAACTTGACGGCGGCGTCGGCCGCCACGGACTCCAGGCCTGGTTCGCCGGAAACCTGAACCATGAGAGCGGGATTCATCGCTTCGACGAAGAACGAATTCTCGGTAGTCGTATCTTCGCGGACGACAACGTTGCACGGCAGCAGGAGGCCGATCTGACGATCCACCGAAACTGCCCGATGGGCCAACGGCGGGTTACAGGCACCCAGGATCAGGTACTTTTCCATGTCCTCGTCCAGCTTCGCCTTGAGTGTTGCCTGCATGTCGATCTCGGTCAGGATGCCGAAGCCCTGCTCGGCGAGAGCAGCACGAGTTCGGGTGACGACGTCGTCGAAAGTTCCGGTGACCTTGGTTGCGATCGCTATCGGTTCTGTGGGTGTTGTCATTGCCCGCTCCTTGTCGTCGGCTTCGGTGCCATTGGCTTCGATGTCGTTGGCTTCGATTTCTCTTGTCTCCATCATACCCCTGGGGGTATCAAGAAGACAGTGATGTCGGGTACACGGTCAGCCATGCGAGAAGCTGATGTTCGGCAGGACGCGTCGTAACCATGCCGGCGCCCACCAGGCTGCCCGGCCGCTGAGGCGCAGGAGAACGGGCAGCAGCACCAAGCGGACGAGCACTGCGTCCAGGAGGACAGCTACACCGAGAATGATGCCCATTTCCTTGGGTGGCAAGGGATCTGCGAGCGCAAAAGTGAAGAAGACCGCAACCATCACCGCTGCTGCCGCCGCAATGACCCGACCCGAATGTGCGAGGCCGTCGATGTGTGCGGTCTCGGGGTCACCTGTGCGTTCGTAGTGCTCCTTGGCGCTCGAGAGCAGGAACACGGTGTAGTCCATCGCGATGGCAAAGATCATGGCGAAGAAGAAGACCGGACCCCACCCGTTGAGAAACCCCTGGGGATCGAAGCCGAGCAGGCCTGCTCCGTGGCCGTCCTGGAAAATCAACTTCGCGATTCCGAATGCGGCCCCAGTGGACAGCAGGCTGACCAGCGTGCCGATCAAGGCGATCAAGGGTGCCTGGAGGGCGATCAGCAGCAACAGGAATCCGAGCGTCAGAATCACGACCACCACGAAGGGAAGGTAGTCGTCGAGTGCCTGCTGAAGGTCGAGATTTTCAGCCGGAGCGCCGCCGACGAGCGCCGATTCCGGCAGTTGCGACCGAAGGTCGGCAAGGATGGTTTCCATCGCAGGATCTGACGGGTCGACGGTGGGAACTGCTTGCAGCATAACCAGATCGGATCCGTCGGCCGCCTGTTGCGTCGGGGTGATCATTGCGACGCCATCCACGCTCATGGCAAGACGCGAGGTGTCGGCTGCATCGTCGGCGGACGTGACGATCTGCAGCATTCCGGGTGCCCCGTCACCGAACTGCTGCTGCACCAATTCGTATCCCTGTCGAACCGGGGCGTCCTCGGGAACCACGGCGATGGAGGGCATTGCAACCTTCAGTCCGAACACCGGAACGACGAGAGCGATAAGGACGATCACGGCGCCGATGCCGAAAGGCCACGGGTGCTTGTGCAGCAGTGATGCCCAAGCTGCGAACATCGGGGAGCGGTGCTGCTGGCGCTTTGCATACGGTAGTGAACCGCCGTTGACCTTGGCACCGATCCGGCCGAGCACGGCAGGTAGCAGGGTGAGTGTTGCGGCGAGAACGAAGATCACAGCGAGCATGATTCCGACAGCCATCGTGCGTACGGCCGGGGCTGGAACGATGAGCACCGCAGACAAGCTGACCAGAACTGTGAGGCCGGAGAGGACAACAGCTTTGCCGGCGGTGTCCATCGTTTGAGCCACGGCGGCCCGCGGATCCGGATCGGTTCGCAGTGCTTCCCGGAACCTGGCGACGAGGAAGAGTGCGTAGTCGATGCCGAGTGCGAGAGCGAACATCATCGCGAAGTTCATGGCCCACACGGAAATCGGCGTGATCTCGTTGAGGATCACAAGCCCGCCCGCCGAGGCGACCAGACCTGCGAGTGTCAGAAGCAGTGGGAGTCCTGCGGCAACCAGGGAGCCGAAGGCCAACACCATGATCGCGAGAGTGACGGGCCACGACATCATTTCGGCCTTGATCATCGCTTCGTGATTGGCCTTGTTGAAATCGCTCCACAAAGCCGACGCGCCGGTGGGGTACACCTCGATGGTGTCCGTGGACAATGCAGTGAGTTCCTTGCCGAGTTCGTCTACCGCACTGACCATCTCGTCGGTACTTGCGTTGGCGCCCGCGATCATGATGCCGGTATGTCCGTCCGGGCTGATGGTCATGCCGGTTTGCGGGGCGACCACTTCGCCGAAACGAGGGTCCGCGAAAAAGATTTCCGTTGCCGCCGCCAGCGTTTGCTGCATCGACGGATCGGTGATGGGCACAGAATCCGAGTGAACGACCACCTGCACTGCAGCGGAGGAGTTTCCACCGAAATGCTGCTCGGCCAACTCGCGAACCTGCACTGATTCGGATCCGTTTGCCTGCCAACCTGCGCCGGCCAGGGAGGTGAAGACGCTGGGTGCTGCGGCGCCGAGTGCGACCAACGCGATCAACCAGACGCCGATGACGAGGCGGGTGTGCGCCCCCATCGATCGACCGAGGCGCGCGAGTATGCCGTCGGATTGGGCGGGTGGGTCCGCGGTGACTGTTCTGGTCGCTGACATCTTCGCTCCTGATACGGGTGGGGGTATTCCTGACCGTCACCTGTATACCCCCAGGGGTATGTATCTGTCACGTTTGAGGGTTCTCTATGCTGCTCGTTGCACCGTCTGATCGGAGACAGTGGAACGAACCGCGGTGAAACGAACCACGAGGAGCAGTGATCATGGACGCACACGACTGGGACGAGCGATACCGAGCGGTGACGGAGCCGTGGGGAATCGACCCGGCGGGAACCGTCGCAACACGAATTGCCGACCTGAAGCCGGGCACTGCGATCGATCTGGCCTGCGGCGACGGCCGTCACGCGCGGTGGATGGCCGGGCAAGGGTGGTCGGTGACTGCCGTCGACTACTCGTCGGTGGCGATCGATCTGGCACGGGCGAGTGACTTGGACAAGGCTGTCGACTGGCAGGTCGGCGACGCGACCACGTGGCAACCGGAAGGGGTAGTTGACCTGGTGTTGGTCAGCTTTCTTCACCTCGAGGTCGACGAGCTGGCCGACACGCTCAAACGCGTCGGGGAGTGGCTGACGCCAGGCGGGCGCGTCCTCTACTTGGGGCATTCGATCGAGAACTTCCACCGTGGTGTGGGCGGCCCACCCGAACCGACCATTCTGCCCGGTATTTCCGATCTCGCTCGCGCCGCGGAGGGATCGAGGGTCTACGCCCTCGAACATGTCGTTCGGCCGCAGGACGGTAAGAAGGCAATCGACGTTTTGCTCGAATTCGGTCCGTGGGAACAGGTCTGACCAGGGCGGGAGCGCACCTTCACGTTCCTGGGTAGCCTACCCTAAACTTGCGAGGGTGTTCGTCGTTCGATGAGCATGAACGACGATGATCGGATTTGTCGATGTCTGACCACTCTCAGGTAGCTCACCCGTCTGTATCGGGCGGTGGCGATCTGGACGCAGCGCTCCCGGCGACGGCCGCTCAGCGTGAGGTGTGGGTTGCTCAGAACGTCGATCCGAGCAGTCCGGTGTACAACATCGGACTTGTCGTCGAGGTCGACGGGACGATCGACGTCGAGCGCGCGGCAGCGGCGATCAAGGCCACAGCCGGACGCGTCGAAGCGCTGTTCGTGCACTTTCGGGTGGATGCTGACAACCAGCTGATCCAGGTGCCGATTCCGGATGCGCGCTGGGACGTGGAAATTCTCGACCTTCGCGCCGAGGCGGATCCCGATTCGACTGCGCAGTCGTGGATGGACACCGATATGGCTCGGGTCTTCGGTGCGGACGATCTGCTGTTCCGCCAGGTGCTTCTGCGAACTGCTGACGACCGAGTCATCTGGTATCAGCGCTATCACCACAGCGTGGTCGACGGGTACGGCATCTCGCTCATCGTCGCCGACGTAGCCGAGCGGTACGACGATCCGGACCTCGAGACTGCGGCGCCGGTGTGGTCGCTCGATGCGGTGGTGGCGGCCGATCTGGAATACCGGAACTCTCCGCGGTTCCAGCTCGACCGTCAGTACTGGGTCGAACGAGTTGAATCAGGACCGGAAGCAACGCGGATTCTGCATGGGCAGGTGGATGATTCGCTGCCGCCGATCGCGGCGATGCTCACGCTCGACGTCGATCGTGCAGCGCAGCTCTATCGCTATGCCGCCGACGCCGGTATTCGGCGAACTCGCCTGCCCATGGCTGCGCTGATCGCGTACATTGCACGAACCACCGGACAGCACGACGTTGTCGTCTCGGTGCCGATGGCCGCTCGGGTGGGTCGCGACATGCGGCGCACTCCCTCGATGGCGTCGACGATTCTGCCGCTCGGTATTCGGGTCGAACGCTCGGAAACCATCGGCCAGTTGGCAACTCGTCTCGATACCGCCTTGATCTCGATACTCAAGCACGGGCGGTACCGGGGAGAGGATCTCGCACGCGACGTGCGAGCAATCGATCCCGACCGCCAGGTCTTCGGTCCCGGCATCAACTCGATGATGTTCGAACACACACTCACCTTCGGCGGCTGCCCGGTGCGCGTACGTAATTCGGTGACCGGTCGGGTCAGTGACCTGGATCTGAGCGTGCGCGGTGGTCAGGACGGGGAACCGATCGAGATCGACGTCCGCGCCCCGGCCGGATTCGACAGGGAGTTGGCCGATCACACCGCCAGAATCGAACAGTTCCTCGATCGATTCGTGGCCGAGCCGCAGCTTCCGATCTCGGCACTCGACCCCATGTCGCCCGCGGAGCGTGAACTCGTTCTCCATGGGTGGAACGACACCGCAGAACCGCAGCCCGTGACGACGGTGCCGGATTTGTTGCGCAGCAGCTTCTCGGCCGATCGGGGCGCCGTCGCCGTGGTCGACGGCAACGTTCGGCTGACCTACGGCGAGCTCGAAAGTCGGGTATCGCAGCTCGCCGCGCACTTGATCTCGCGCGGTGTCGCACCCGAAACCGTTGTGGCGATCGGCCTTCCGAGATCCGCCGAGATGGTGGTGGGGTTGTTGGCCGTCATGTGCGCCGGCGGCGCCTTCGTGCCACTGGATCCGTCCTGGCCCGCAGAGCGCCGCGAATCGGTCCTCGCCGATGCCGGTGCCACATTGGTGCTCACCTCGGACGGCGTAGACGACTCCGTATTGGTCGATCTCTCCGCGTGGGCGTACGAGGACGGGCCTTCGGGCCTGTCCGAGATAATGACCTCCGGCATTCGTATTCACGGTGCCCAACTCGCATATGTCATTTTCACGTCCGGTTCGACCGGACGTCCGAAGGGCGCCATGATCCGCCACGAGGCAATCTGCGCAAGGTTGCTGTGGCAGCGGGAGCGGATTCTCGGGTTCGGGTCCGGTGATGCCTCTCTGTTCAAAGCCCCACTCTCGTTCGACATCTCGATCAACGAGATCCTGCTCCCGCTCGTCTCCGGCGGTCGATTGGTGATCGCGAAGCCAGAGGGGGAACGCGACCCGCAATACCTGCTCGACCTGATCGCCGGAGAATCGGTCACTTTTGTCTACTTGGTTTCGTCGATGCTCGACATCCTTCTGGATCTGGCGAACGGGACCGATCAGCTCGATTCGTTGAAGCACGTGTGGTGCGGCGGTGAGGTTCTCACGCCTGAACTCTTCGATCGGTTCCGTGCCCAACTGTCCACGACGCTGTATCACGGCTACGGGCCGGCGGAAGCGACTATCGGTGTCTCCCATGTGATCTACCGCGAGGACGCGGAACGAATTGCCACATCCATCGGGCGCCCGAACCCCAACACTCGTTTGTACGTGTTGGACGGTGACCTGCAGCCGGTTCCGGTCGGCACCGGCGGCGAACTCTACGCAGCGGGCTTCTTACTGGGGCGCGGATATGTGGGCGCGTCGGCGTTGACCGCGTCTCGTTTTCTCGCAGATCCCTTTGTTTCCGGTGATTTGGCCGGATCCCGGATGTATCGCACCGGTGACTTGGCCCGATGGACCGCCGACGGCACCCTCGACTTCCTGGGGCGCACGGACAATCAGGTGAAGATTCGTGGCATGCGTCTCGAACTCGAAGACGTCGAAGCCGCCGTGATCTCACACCCCGGAGTGCGCCACGTGGCAGTTCTGGTGCGTCAAGCACCCACAGGTGCAAAGTATCTCGCCGCGTACGTGAGTGCAGCGTCGGGGACGAACCTTGCGGTCGACTCACAGGACATTCGCGAGTGGGCGGCGAGCAAGCTGCCCGACTACATGGTCCCGACCACCGTCACTGTCCTCGACGAGTTTCCGCTCACGGCCAATGGCAAACTCGACCGTCGAGCCCTTCCTGAGCCCGATCTCGCCGAACTGAGTGCACACGTCGCCGCGAGAAACGAAGTCGAACAACAGTTCTGCACGTTGATCGCGTCGGCGGTAGGTCTCGAATCGGTTGGCGTGACCGACGATTTCTTTGCACTGGGCGGTGACAGCATCGTCGCGATCTCGCTCGTGACCGCGGCTCGTGCAGCCGGTTTGTCGATCAGTCCACGCGAGGTGTTTCAGCTGCGCACCGCCGAGGCGATGGCGCGCGCCCAATCCGGCCGAACGGCTGAGATCGTCGATCATTCGGACGAACCGATCGGCCACGTAGCCACGACGCCCATCGCTGCCAGGGCCCTCGGGACGCCGGACGTAGCACGAACCTTCCATCAGCGAGCGCTGATTCAGACTCCGTCAGCTTTGACGTCCGAGCATGTCGAGGCGGCGCTCGATGCCCTGGTGGCACGCCACGATGGACTTCGTGCGAAGTTGACTTCCGAAGGATCGCTGCTTGTTCCGGCCACCAACGAATTGGCTGTGGTCTTCGAGACCCGTGCACTACCGGTGCCGCTCGAAGAATGCGGACCGCTGATCGTCGCCGAGACCGAGCGAGCCGTCAGGCGTCTGAACCCGGCAGACGGCACGATGGTCAGTGCTGTTCTTTTCACCACTGCGACCGGTCCCGGAAGACTGTTGCTTGTCATCCACCACGCGGTCGTCGACGGTGTCTCCTGGCGCATCATCCTCGAAGACCTTGCGCGCGCGGGTATCGCAGCGATACAAGGCGACGAACCCTCACTCGCTCCGGTCGGCACGTCGGTGAGAAGGTACGCCGAACTCGTTTCGGAGGCGGTCGGAGCCGGGCGACTGGACTCGGAGATCGAGTTCTGGGACTCGGTGACTTCCGCACAACAGTCACCTCTCGGCCGTCGGGCACTCGACCCGGCAGTTGACCTCGCGCGCACCGCCGCGGCGCGATCGATCACCCTGCCTCCGGAATTCGCCGATCGGTTGTTGGGCAGTGTCCCACGGGCATTCGGGGCCGACGTGAGCGAAGTGCTGATCACCGCATTGGCCGTTGCGCTGACCAAGTGGAGTGGTGCCTCATCGGTGACGATCGACTTGGAAGGGCACGGACGCGACGAAGACATCGTTCGCGGTGACGGCGCTGCGCACGTCGACCTGACACGTACTGTCGGATGGTTCACCACGGTATTCCCGGTTGCACTCGAAATCGGTACAGCCGCTCCGGATCTCGAAGCGAGCGGTGAGTTGGCGGTGGTTCTCAAGAGCGTCAAGGAGCAACTTCGACGCGTCCCGAACGCAGGCTTCGGGTACGGAGCATTGCGATACCTCGGCAGCTCGGATCAGTTGCGTAGCGTCGCAGCACCCGAGGTGGTGCTCAACTATCTGGGGCGCACCGCAGTTGCAGAGGGGGACTGGTTCCCGGTGTCGATGGACGGCGCTGCCGATCCGTCCATGGCGTTGGGTCACGCGTTGTCTGTCGACGTCGTAGCCGAGGAAGCGGCCGGTGGGCCACGACTGAGGGCCACTCTGACCTGGGCGTCGAATATCTTCCTGCGTAGCGACATCGACAGGTTTGCGCGGTTGTGGCTGGACTCGCTCAAGGCCGTGTCCGGGCTCGCAGCCTTCGACGGCGCGACACCGTCCGACTACCCTCTGGTGGCGCTCACTCAGGCCGATGTGGACGGGTTGCCGAAGGCAGAAGAGATTCTCCCGCTCACTCCGTTGCAGGAAGGGATCTACTTCCATTCGGCTTTTGCCGATCCGGGGGCTGATCAGTATGTCGTGCAACAGGTCGTGGAGCTGACCGGCGCCGTGGACAGCGCGGCTCTGCGCCGTGCGCTGCAATCCGTCGTGGATCGACACGAGGCGCTGCGCACCGGATTCTCGGTCCTGGGCGACGGCCGGGTCGTGCAGGTGGTGCACCCGAGCGTCGTCGTGGAGATGGCAGTAGTCACGGATGCCGGCGCCGACATGGATGAACTGCTTTCCGCCGACCGCGCGCGCGGGTTCGACCTCGCGCAGCCGCCGCTCGTCCGTTACACACTGCTCCGTGCCTCTTCGGAGAAGTACCTTCTGCTGCAGTCGATTCACCATGCGGTTGCAGACGGATGGTCGGTCCCGGTGATGCTGCGGGAGCTGATGGCGTCGTACAGCGTTGGCGATTCCGGGGTGGTGCTCCCGAACCCGGCGCCGTACCGCAGCTACCTCGAATGGTTGGCCGGCCACGATCACGAGGCTTCGGCAGCGGTGTGGAGAAAAGCACTGAACTCTCCCGGGCCCGCGGTCGAACTTCCCGCGCCGAGCGCGGGCAGCAGCGGTGTCCATGCTACCCGAGTCGGGCTGTCCGACAGTGATACTCGCGCGCTGTCGACCACCGGACGCTCCTACGGTTTGACGCTGAGCACGCTCGTGCACGGCGCCTGGGGACTGGTGCTCGGCCGAATGACCGGCCGAACAGACGTGCTGTTCGGATCAACCGTATCGGGACGCGGTGGAGACCTGCCCGGCATCGAGTCCATGGTGGGCTTGTTCATCAACACTGTGCCGGCTCGGTTGCGGTTCGATCCGGCAGAGACAGCCGCGCAAGCACTTTCTCGTTGGCAGAGGGAACAATCGGAACTACTCGACCATCAGTACCTGGGGCTACCGGAACTGCGGCGGACCGGCGGACTGGAGCAGAACTTCGAATCACTGGTCGTGTTCGAGAACTATCCACTCGGTGACACGGCAATCGCTGATCCGACGAACTCGGTGAGACTGACGGGAATTCGATTCGACGAGCGACCGGCCTACCCGCTGACCCTGATCGTCGTCCCCGGCGATCAATTGGCGTTGGAGCTCAAGTACGACGCTGCTCAGGTGGACGGCGATGCCGCTGCGTCGCTGGCGGAAGCTCTCGCAGTCGTGCTAGCAGAACTCTCTCGCGATCTCGACCAGGTCATCGGCCGGATCGCGCTGGCACCCGCACAGCCCGGGAGCGTCGGCACGGCCTTGGATCGGCCGCGCGCAACGCTGACCGAGGTGCTGCAGGATCAAGCCGGGCGTACGCCCGAAGCCACCGCAGTGATCTTCCGTGAAGAGTCGTTGACCTACGCCGAACTTCACTCTCGCGCTGATCGTTTTGCGCATCTGCTGCACGAACGTGGCGTGGGACGCGAATCATTGGTGGCGGTTGCCTTGCCGCGCTCGGTCGATCTGATGGTTGCGATACTCGGCATCGGGAAGGCCGGGGGAGCATACGTTCCGCTCGACACCGGCTATCCGGCGGAGCGGCTGACGTACATGCTGGACGACGCCGATCCGGTGTGCGTCGTGGTGTCGGAAGATTCTTCACTCGATTCGGGTTCGGTTCCGCGGGTGACGGTATCGGAGTCCGCGCAGTTCCCAGCCGAACCGCTGAGTGTCCCAGGATCGCCCGCGGATGCCGCGTACATGATCTACACCTCGGGTTCGACCGGTCGTCCCAAAGGCGTTGTGGTCACCAACGAGGGTGTGGTCAACCGATTGCTCTGGGCACAGCAGATACGTCCGCTGGACTTCTCCGACCGGATGCTGCAGAAGACCCCGTCGAGTTTTGACGTCTCCGTCCCCGAATTCTTCTGGCCGTTCCTGGTGGGGGCAACTCTGGTGATGGCCGAGCCGGACGGGCACAAGGATCCGGGCTATCTGGCCGACGTCATCGTCGAACATTCCGTGACCCGAGTGCATTTTGTTCCGTCGATGCTGGAAGTTTTTCTTGCGGAGCCGAAAGCAGCACTGTGCTCTTCCCTCGAGATCGTCAACTGCAGCGGTGAGGCACTGCCCGTTCACGTTGCACGCAAGGTTGCCGAGATCCTGCCGAACGTTCTGGTGGACAACCTCTACGGCCCCACCGAGGCCGCCGTCGACGTCAGTTGGCAGCCGTCAGTGCAGGAAACTCCGGCAGACGCGGTCAGTGTCCCGATCGGCGAACCCGCCGCCAATACCGGCCTGTTCGTTCTCGATCCGTATCTGCAGAACGTTCCGGCCGGTGCCACCGGTGAGCTGTATCTGGCTGGACCACAACTGGCGCGTGGTTACAACGGACGTGGGGGATTGACCTCCGAAAGATTTGTGGCGAATCCGTACAGCGAGGGCGGATCGCGGATGTACCGGACCGGTGACATCGTGCGGTGGAATGGCGACGGTGTTCTCGAGTACCTCGGCCGTGTCGACGAGCAGGTGAAGGTTCGTGGATTCCGCATCGAGCTCGGTGAAATCGAAGCGCAGTTGGCATTGTGCCCCGGAGTCTCGGCAAGTGCCGTGATCGTCCGAACCGACGGTCCGAGTAACCGCGCACAGGTGGTCGCCTATCTGGTCGGAGATGCTGATGACGCTGCGGTTCGAGGGCAGTTGTTGTCCGTGCTACCGGAGTTCATGGTGCCAAGCGCGTTCGTGCGGCTCGAGTCGCTGCCGCTGAGCCCGAGTGGCAAGCTCGACCGAAAAGCCCTACCGGCACCGGATTTCGCGGCACAGGTGGGCGAAACGACGGGAGTAGTTTCCTCGGGCGTTGCCGACCTCCTCGCCAGGCATTTCGCGACAGTTCTCGGCCTGCCACGCGTCGGGGCACGCGACGACTTCTTCACTCTCGGCGGCGACAGTATCCTGGCGATCCGACTGGTCAACCTGGCTCGTCGTGATTCGGTATTACTGACCCCGCGTCAGATCTTCGAACTGCGCACTCCCGCTGCGATCGCCGCAGCGGTGGGTGATGTCGCCACGTCGGTTGCCACCGTCACGGCCGACATCGGCGTGGGTGAGCTGGTTCCGCTGCCGGTGGTTCACCGCTTGTCCGAATGGACGGGTGGTACCGATCGCTTCAACCAGGCAGTTCTGATCCATTCTCCGGCAACATCTTTCGATTCGATCACCGGTGCAATGCAGGCCGTGCTCGATCACCACGACGGACTTCGCCAAACCTTGATCCGACATGACCGCGGAATGTGGTCGGCGCGGATCGAGGAACCCGGCAGTATCCGGGCAGCGAACCTTGTCGTACGCGTTGATGCTCGGGGACTGGATGACGCCGAGTTGCGGACGCTCATCACCGAACGTTCCGAGTGGGCGACCAGTCGTTTGGATCCGTCTGCAGGACGGATGGTCTCGGTGGTCTGGTTCGATTGTGGCGCTGAGAATCTGGGCCGACTCGCTATAGTCGCGCACCACCTGGTCGTGGACGGGGTTTCGTGGGGAACGCTGCTCGAGGATCTCGCGATGGCCTGGGTGGCCGTCGAGGCCGGAGAGCCCGCAGCACTGGATGCCGTCGGAACTTCGCTGCGTACCTTCTCCCGCACGGTGGCCGAACACGCAAGCAGCGCTCATCGATTTGCCGAACTCGATCACTGGTTGACCGTGACCGCTCCGGGCGCGGAGTTGATCCCCGGTACCGCGAGCTATGCCGTTGTATCCGGAGGCTCGAGGCGCACGGTCACGGTGGACGGAGCAATCTCCGAGGCGGCACTCGGAACGGTTGCGGCCATGCTGGGTGCCGAGGGAACGGATGTTCTGTTGGCTGCGTTGGTGATGTCGGTCGAGCGCTGGCGTCGTTCCACCGGTCGCAGTGAGCGCGAACTGCTGGTCGATCTCGAAAGGCACGGCCGCGAGGAATTGGTACCCGGGACCGATCTGTCGCGAACAGTCGGCTGGTTCACCACGATTGCCCCGATGCGACTGCTCGGCGGAACCGACCCGGTGGACACTCTGCGCGAGGTGAAGGAGAGCCTGCGGGCGGCTCCGGACGGCGGTATCGGCTACGGGATGTTGCGGTACGTGAATGCACGTACGGCATCGAGATTGGCGGGGCGCTCCGAATCTCAGATCCTGTTCAATTATCTCGGACGTACGACGACAGCTGGATCGACAGCATGGTCCCTGGCAGCGGAATCCGAAGCCATGTCCACCGATCCCGACGCAGACATGGGAGGTCCGTATCGGCTGATCGTGAATGTCGTCAGCGTGGATTCGGAACTCCGTGCCGACTTCGCCTGGGCAAGTGAAGATTTGTCCGAGGAGGATGCGCAGTCACTCTCCGACGGCTGGGTTTCGGCGCTCGGCGATCTGGCGGCTGCGGCCGCGGAGCATGACGGGCCTCCCATCCTGACCCCGTCCGATGTGCCGTTGCTCGACCTGAGTCAGGCCGAGATCGACGCGATATCCGATGCGAGCCCGGCGGGTGTCAGCAGCATCCTCCCACTCTCACCGTTGCAGGAAGGCCTGTACTTCCAAGCCGGCTACGCAGGCAGCAGCGACAGCCGCAGTGGTGGGGACATCTACACGGCACAGTTCTCGATGGACTTCGGGCACACCCTCGATGTCGACAGGTTGGCTGCGGCCGCCCGGACACTTCAACGACGAAATCCCACGTTGCGAGCGGGATTCGTGAGCGAAGGACTGAACGAGCCTGCGCAGTTCTTCAGTGCGGGACTCGATGTTCCCGTCGCCGTCCACGATCTCCGTGAACTCGACGACTCGGCTGCTCGTGAGCGCGCCGAGGCCGTCGCCGCCCAAGACAGAGTGACTCCGTTCGACCTGACCGCGCCACCGCTGTGGCGTATGAGCGTGCTGCATCTGCCCGGCGGACATGATCGACTGGTGATCAACCGGCAGTTCCTGTTGTGGGACGGCTGGTCCAACGGCCTTGTCGTCAGTCAGCTTCTGGCGCTGTACGACACCGGCGGGGACGACAGCGCATTCGGCGAACCCGAGGGGTCGTTCGAGGCCTACCTCGCCTGGTTGGCCGACCGCGACGGTGCAGCCGCCGACGCGGGGTGGCGCGGAGCGCTCGCAGGACTCGAGGAGCCGACGCTTGTTGCCGAGCCGACGCCCGGCGTCGAACCTCAGCTTCCGGATCGCCGCGATGCGGTTCTGTCGGAATCGCTTTCGCGTGCATTGCGGGAGCGCGCTGCCGCGTCCGGCGTCACGTTCAATACGGTATTGAACGCAGCGCTGGCTCTGGTGCTGGCGTCGGCCACCGGTCGACAGGACGTCGTCTTCGGCTCCACGGTTGCCGGAAGGCCGCCGGAGGTACCGGGAATCGACACCGTGGTGGGCATGTTCCTCAACACCGTTCCCGTTCGGCTGCAACTGGATCCGAACGAGAGCGTCGAGGAACTTCTTCGCCGAACGCAGGCGGATCGACTTTCGCAGATGCCGTTCGACTATCTCGGATTGGCCTCGATCCAGCGTGTTTCCGAGCATCGTCAACTGTTCGACGTGCTGATGGTCCTGCAGAACTTCGTGGACGAGAAGCAAGTCGACGCACTCAATGCCGCACACGACGTGAGCGGCAGCGACAGTATCGATCACACGCACTATCCGCTGACCGTCGTGGTCACCCCGGGTGCCACCGTCAACGTCAAGTTCGAGTTCCATCCGCACCTGGTGACCGCGCGCCGAGCCGAGGACCTACTGGGTCGCTTCGTCGATCTGCTGCAGAGTTGGTCGCACGACATGACGGGATCGGTTGTCGCATCTCCGGTTCCCGCAGTAGGGCGGCTGACACAGATCCGGGATTTGCCGGAGCGTACCATCGCCGACCTGTTCGAAGAGGTGGCGTCGACGCAACCGAACGACACGGCACTCGTGTTCGGGAAGCGTCGGATGACCTACGCCGATCTCGACGGCGAGATCAATCGGATGGCGCGGTTGCTGATCAACTACGGCGCCGGGCCGGAAAAGATCGTGGCTCTTGGTCTGCCGCGCTCGGTGGACATGGTCGTCGCGCTCTTCGCCGTATTGCGCACGGGCGCTGCCTACCTACCCCTCGAACTCGACCATCCGGCCGAACGGTTGGCCGTGATGATCGACGACGCAGATCCGGTCGTGTTGCTGACGACTGTCGCCGCCGCACCGAAATTCGAAGGCGCGGACGTCCGCACCGCGGACATTCGGACCATCGTGCTCGACGAGCCGGACACTGCGGCAAGGCGACTGACGATCTCGGCGCGGGCACTCTCCGCGGCGGAACTCGGAGCATTCGCCCCGGGAGCACCGCATCGGCTCGACCACCCCGCGTACGTCATCTACACCTCCGGTTCGACCGGCAAGCCCAAGGGCGTGGTCACCGGTTACCGCGGCTTGACGAACATGCAGTTCAACCACCGCGAGGCGATCTTCGAACCGGTGATCGCCGCGACGAGCCGGCGCCTGCGGATCGCGCACACCGTGTCCTTCGCCTTCGACATGTCGTGGGAGGAACTTCTGTGGCTCGTGGAAGGCCACGAGGTCCACATCTGTGACGAGGATCTGCGTCGTGATGCCGAGGCGCTCGTTGCGTACTGCGACGCACAGGAAATCGACGTCGTCAACGTGACACCGACCTACGCGACGCACCTGATCGACAGCGGGCTGCTCGACGACGGTGTGGGACAACACCGTCCGCCGCTGGTCCTGCTCGGCGGTGAAGCCGTTCCGGATTCGGTGTGGAACAGGCTGCGCGACACCGAAGGAACCGTGGGCTACAACCTCTACGGTCCGACGGAATACACGATCAACACTCTCGGCGGCGGAACGACCGACAGTGACACCCCGACGGTCGGCAAGCCGATCTGGAACACCGCCGCGCACATTCTCGACGGCTGGCTGCGACCGGTCCCCGATGGAGTTGCCGGCGAACTGTACATTGCCGGAGCCGGTTTGGCTCGCGGCTACCTCGGACGCTTTGCGCTCACGTCCGAGCGCTTCGTCGCAGATCCGGCCGGGACCGGAGAGCGTATGTACCGCACCGGGGATCTGGTGCGGCGACGCGCTGACGGCAACCTGGACTTCCTGGGCCGCACCGACGACCAGGTGAAGATCAGAGGTCACCGCATCGAACCGAGCGAAATCGTCTCCGTTCTCGAATCCGACGAGCACGTGCGGCAAGCAGCGGTCGTGGTCGACGTCGGGGCGGGCGGAGTCAAGAGGCTCGTCGGCTACGTGACACCCGTGCAACTCGGCGCCGTGCACGACTATCGCGCGCAGGCGCGAGTTCTCCTACCCGACTACATGGTTCCGGCCGTGGTGATCGAGGTGGAGTCACTACCGATGACCGTCAACGGCAAGCTCGACGTCAAGGCACTGCCCACGGCCGATTCGGTGCTGGGGGAGCGGAGTGGGGAGTCGATGGCACCGCGTAACCACACGGAAGAGGTTCTCTGTGAGCTCTTCTCCGACGTACTCGATGTGGACGACATCGGTGTCGACGACAACTTCTTCGACCTCGGTGGGCACTCGCTTCTGGCCACCAAACTGATCAGTCGAGCTCGGATCGCCATTCCGAACAGTCTGACCATGCGTGATCTCTTCGAAGCACCGACCGTCGCGGAACTCGCGGAACGCATTGTGGTCGAGCAGGGATCAACGCGACCGATGCTGGTAGCGAAGCCGCGGCCGGACCACCTTCCACTTTCTGCCGCTCAACAGCGTTTGTGGCTGATCGGACAGATGGAAGAGAACTCCGCGGCCTACAACTTCCCGATCGTGCTCCGCTTGGACAGTGCATTGGACGCGGACATCTTCGCCGCGGCGCTGGGCGACGTCGTTGAACGACACGAATCCTTGCGTACGGTATTCCGGTTGGTGGACGGAACACCGGAACAGATAATTCTCGAATCGGCGAAGGTTCCGGTCGAGACAGTTCATTCACGGGAATCCGGTGTCGCCGGCGAAGTTGCAGTGGCAGTGGGCCGTCCGTTCGACCTTTCGAACGAGATTCCGATTCGCGCCCGTCTGATCCGAGTAGACGGTGCCGTAATCGTCGTAATCGTCGTGATCGTCCTGCATCACATCACAACGGACGAATGGTCCGATCGGCCGTTCCTGCGCGATCTGATGTCTGCCTACTCCTCTCGGATTCAGGGCGAGGAGCCAGCTTTCGAACCGCTACCGGTTCAGTACGCGGACTACACCCTGTGGCAACGGGAATTGCTCGGCAGCGCCGACGATCCGTCGAGTGTCCTGAGCACGCAGTTGGACTTCTGGGCGAAGAGTTTGGACGGAGCCCCCGAAGAACTGCTGCTTCCCACCGACCGGAGCCGACCGGCCAGACCGAGTTTCTCCGGTGGCGCAGTGGTAACACGGTTGGGTGTGGACACAACTGCCGCACTGCGAGATCTGGCGCGCGAGAGCCAGAGTTCGATGTTCATGGTCCTGCACGCGGCGTCGGCGGCGTTGCTGACTGCGCTCGGAGCGGGTGAGGACCTTCCCCTCGGCGCTCCCGTGGCCGGACGTAGTGAACAGGGGCTCGACGACTTGGTCGGCTTCTTCGTCAATACGATTGTGCTGCGCACGGATACGTCAGGTAACCCGACGTTCCGGGAGCTGGTGGATCGCATTCGCGAGAGAGACCTCGAGGCCTTCGCCAACGCCGATATTCCCTTCGAAACTGTGGTGGAACGCCTCAATCCGTCGCGCACCTTGGCACGCAACCCGCTGTTCCAGGTCATGGTCGGCTATCACAGCCGCGAGGAGATGGGCGGGGATCCGTTCGAACTCGAGGAGTACACAGCCAAGTTCGATCTGGTGTTCAATTTCACCGAGTACCTCGGCGACGAAGGCTGCATCGACGTCCGACTCGAATACGGCAGCGACCTCTTCGATCGCGAAACAGCACAGCGAATTTCGAACCGATTGGAATCGGTGATCGCGGCAGTCGTGGAATCGGCCGACATTGAGATCGGCGACATCGACATCTTCTTGCCCGGCGAACTCGAACAGGTTGTCACCTCGTTCAACGACACCGCCGTCGACGTGCCGGAGGAAACGTTCTACGACGCCTTCGCGCGTGGGGTCGCTGCTACACCCGAGGCGATTGCGGTGCGCGACGAGGCGGGGCAGGCCACGTACCGCGAGCTCTCCGAGCAATGTGATCGGATAGCCGGCGTGCTGTATCGGCGCGGGGTCTCGGTCGAAGACGTGGTGGGACTTGCCGTCCCGCGTTCGGTGGAAATGGTCGCGTCGGTCCTCGCCGTGCTAAAGCTGGGGGCAGCGTATCTACCCCTGGATCTGAGCCACCCGAGCGAGCGCATCGCCTACATGCTCACTGATTCTCGCACCTCGGTACTGCTGTCCACCTCGGAGGAAAGCTCGCGGATCGAGGATGTGGTCGGCGTCGAGCGAATCCTCTTGGACGATCCGCTGATACGTGCGGAACTGGAAGAGGCAGTGATCGTCGAAACTCCCAGGCCACCAGTTGGCGTCAACCACGCGGCCTATGTCATCTACACTTCGGGATCGACCGGCAAGCCGAAGGGCGCTGTCCTTTCTCATGACGGTATTCCGAGTCTTGTTGCCACAGCCGAGGTTCGGATGCGACTGGTACCGGGTTCGGTGGTGATGCAGTTCGCTTCGGTCGGCTTCGACGTTGCGGTATTCGAATTGGCGATGGCTCTGTGCACGAGCAGCACCCTGGTGATCGTGCCGCAGAGCGCACGAGTGGCCGGCCCGGCGTTGACCGATTTCATGACGAGCAATCGCGTGACTCATGCAATCATCCCTCCCTCGTTGCTGGCCGCCCTGCCGGCGGGATGTGAAGTACCGCAGGGTTGCACGGTGTTGGTCGGAACCGAGACGGTTCCGCCCGAGCTGATCGGGCGATGGGCGGAGCGGCTGAATTTGCTTGCCGCGTACGGACTCACCGAAGCCACGGTGAACAACACACTGTGGCAGGCGGAACCCGGTTGGAACGGTGCTGTGCCCATCGGAGTCCCCGACCCCAACGAACAGGCGTACGTGCTCGACGATCAACTGCGTCCGGTTCCGCCGGGAGTATCCGGCGAGCTGTACATCGCGGGACGCGGCCTGGCGAGAGGCTACCTGGGCCGATTCGATCTGACGGCACAGAGATTCATCGCCGATCCCTTCACCGCGGGCGATCGCATGTATCGCACCGGCGACCGAGCGCGGTGGCGCTCGGGCGGGAACATCGACTTCCTCGGCCGCGTGGACGATCAGGTCAAGATTCGCGGTTTCCGAATCGAATTGGGTGAAATCATCGGAGCTCTCAGTGCCCATCCTTCGGTGAAGCAGGCAACGGTCGTCGCGGATCGGCAGGGCGAAATCACGCGCCTGGTCGGTTACGTGTCACCCGAACCCGGTGCTGTGGTGGACACGACGGCAGTGCGAAATCTCGCTGCAATGTCGTTGCCCGATTACATGGTCCCGACCATGGTTGTCGCTCTCGATGGTCCGCTCCCGTTGACGCCCAACGGAAAGCTCGACCGCAAGGCGTTGCCCGCTCCGGACTGGTCGGAGTTGGCGGGTGATGTTGCTCCTCGCACTGTCGTGGAGTCCACGGTTGCAGCTGCCTTCGCGGAGATATTGCAACTCCCGAGCGTCGGAGTCCACGACAGTTTCTTCGAACTAGGTGGACATTCGATGGCTTCGATGAAACTGGTCGGTCGCATTCGTGAAGCGTTCGGCGTGGACGTCAGTATTCGAGACGTGTTCGACGCACCGAGCGTTGCGGAGTTGGCGGCAGTCGTTGCGCGTTCGGAGGGTGGACGCCCGGTCCTGGCGCCGGCGGCGAGGCGTCCGGAGACCATGGGTCTGTCTGCGCCGCAACGTCGTCAGTGGGAGTTGTTCCGCTCGGCCGGTGCGAATCCGCAAGCGAGCCACGCTCTGGCACTGACCCTGAAATCGAAGATCGATCCGGAGATTCTCGGGCACGCCTTGGATGACGTGACGTCGCGCCACGAACCCCTGCGGACCACCTTCGTCGAGGTCGACGGCATCGTCGTGGCAAGAGAATCGGTGCGGCCGACTGTCGATGTGGTCGATGTCGGCGCCGGCGATGTGGGTCGAGTGGTGTTCGAACTCGCTCAACTTCCGATGGATCTGCGTGAGCAATCGCCGTTGCGGGTTCATCTGGTTCTCGGTGAAGACGGCTCTCGGACACTGCTTCTCGTCATGCACTACATCGCCGTCGACGAGTGGTCCGTAGTGCCGCTGCTGGGAGATCTGGTCTCTGCTTATGCAGCCAGGTCGCAGGGAGATCAACCGATCTGGGACGAGCTTGCGTTGACGTACGCCGACTACACCGTGTGGTCGGACGAGCTGTTGGGTGACCCCCTGGACGTCGACAGCCGTGCCTCGAAGCAGCTTGCGTACTGGCAGGATGCGCTCGACGGAATACCGACCAGTGTGAATCTTCCGTTGCCGGAAGATGACTCGGAACCTCGGGGTGACGTGGTCTCTGTCGACATCGACGCGGATCTGCACGCCAGAATCGACGCGCTGGCTGCGCGCACCGGGACGAGCATGTTCATGGTCCTTCAGGCTGCGCTGGCCGCCGTTCTCACGAAGGCCGGGGCGGGTACCGATCTTCCGATCGGTTCATTGGTTGCGGGCAGGTCGGATCCCCGTCTCGAACCGATGATCGGATCCTTCTTCAATGTTGTTCTCCTGCGCACGGATACGTCCGGTAGTCCGACGTTTGCAGAATTGCTCGGTCGGGTGAGGGAAGGCAACCTGGAAGCGCTGAGCAGTCAGGACGTCTCATATGTGTATGTCGAGCAGGCTCTGGGTAATCCGGCGTCCATGAGACCTCAGGTGATGGTGATCCATCACCAACAGGCGGATTTGGACGGGCTTGGCGACTTCGGTTCTCTCGTACCGATTCCGGTGGGAGTGCCCGATGCGGATTTGACGTTGAGTTTTTACGAGCCGGTGGGCGAAGGGCCTGTTTTTGCAACGCTCGGGTTCCGTGCCGACCGCGTCGATGCGGGCGCGGTCCGTGAATGGGCAGGTCAGCTGGTCGACGTGATCGAGGCTGCGGCCATCGCCGAAGGGGATGACGTGAGTGAAGGGGCGAAACTATGACATACGTCGCATCGCTCCGCGGGGTCGACCGCTATACGGGGGCTCACAGTATTGATACCCTCACCTCATTAAGGGTAGCCTTTGCTACTTACTTCGGGACATCGATTGGCGACCTTATCAGGTCGTCCCGTCGGGGATGGACTACCTGTAATGAGTGAATCACCGAGAGACTCCAGCGCCGAACCCGCCGTGGTCGACATCGTCGGCGTCGGGTTCGGTCCGGCCAACCTCGCGTTGGCCATTGCTGTCGAAGAACACAATGCAAATTGTGCAGCCGTTGATCGGGTGAATGCGCGGTTCTTCGAAAAGCAGTCTCAGTTCGCGTGGCATCCCGGGATGCTGCTCGACGGTGCCACGATGCAGATCGCGTTTCCGAAGGACCTGGTGACGTTCCGTAACCCACAGAGCGGATACAGCTTCTTCTCGTATCTGTTCGAGCAAGGGCGGCTGGTCGACTTCGTCAACCACCAGACCTTCTTTCCCACGCGCCACGAGTTCAACGACTACCTGTGCTGGGCGGCTCGACGAGTCGACGCGGATGTGCAGTTCGGTACAACCGTCGACGGGGTCGAGGGCATCAAGAACTCCGACGGCGTTGTCGATCGCTTTGCGGTTCGCACAGCCGACGGTGAAACGGTGATCGCCCGCAACATCGTCGTCGGCGCCGGATTGAAAGAGCGGATCCCGGAATGGGCAACGCCGTCGTCCCGGTGCTTCCACAATCACCAGTTCCTCTTCCACCTCGAAGCAATGCCCGAGCCCGTGCACAACAGGTTCGTTGTTCTCGGCGCCGGTCAGAGTGCCGCGGAGATCGTCGACTACCTGCACGCGAACTACCCGAACGCCGAAGTCCACAGTGTTTTTGCCCGGTACGGCTACAGCCCGGCAGACGACAGCCCGTACGCCAATCGCATCTTCGATCCCGAAGCCGTCGATCAACTGCACGGCGCCGACGCCGCGGAACGACGTCGACTTCTCGATCTGCACCGCAGTACCAATTACTCGGTCGTCGACATCGAACTGATCAACAAGCTCTATGCCACCGAGTATCAGGAGATGGTTCGCGGGCCGCGGCGACTGTTCATGCGTCGGGCCTCGGAGATCACGAGTGCCGTGGAGACCGAATCCGGCATCGAACTGGCCGTCCGCAGCAACCTCGACGGCTTGACCGACACGCTGTCGTGCGACGCACTCATTCTGGCCACGGGTTTCACCCCGGCGCCGCTGGACAATTTGTTGGGTGAACTCGTGCCGGATTCGTCCGTTCCGCGTAACGTCAGTCGGGATTATCGACTGGCTGTAACGGAGGACGTGACAGGCGGTATCTATCTGCAGGGTGGGACAGAACAGACTCACGGATTGACGTCGTCGCTGCTGTCGAACGTGGCAGTGCGGGCGGGGGAGATTCTGGCGTCGGTGCTGAGCCACCAGAACCGAACTGGTGCGCTTGCTAGTCTGGGCGCACAAGACACGTACGTAACGAGTGAGGCGAGATGAGCACTAACCCTTTCGATGACGAAGACGGCCGCTTCTACGTGCTGGTGAACGACGAGGACCAGCACTCGCTGTGGCCCACGTTTTCCGAGGTCCCCGCCGGCTGGCGCGTGGTGTTCGGTGAAGACAGCCGCAAGGCGTGCCTCGAATACGTCGAGGCGAACTGGACCGACATGCGTCCGAAGAGCCTGCGCGAGGCAATGGAAGCCGATCAGGCTGCCGGCGGAAAGCACGCAGTCGAGAGCTGATTCTCTCGCTGCTCGGAAACCCCCGAGTGAACCGAAAGAGCTGGGCACCGTCAGGTGCCCAGCTCTTTCTGCTTGAAACTCTCTTACTTCTCGGTGACGGGAACCCGGCGCTTGCGCTTGCGGACCATCGGTCGGCGTAGCGAGTCCACGCGCATCAGGATTCGTGGACGACGCAGAGTTCGCGCTCCCCATTCGCCGAGCGTCACGCCAGCGGCCAGAGCGCAGCCGATGCCGAATGCCGACAGCAAGGCAGTCAGACCGATCAGTACCTGGTCGTTGAGCAGCGCGTACAGGCCTCGGTACAGCGACAGACCGGGGAGCAGGGGAGTGATGCCTGCGACCGCGACGACCAGTGGAGGCGTCAGGGCGCGGCGAGCCATCAGACCACCGGCAAGACCGACGACGGTCGCCGCGATCGCTGCGGCGATCACGGGGCCGACGTCGAGTGTTTGCACGAAGATCGACACACCGCTGCCGGCCGCGCCGCCCAGGAATGCCGCGGTGAGTGCACGCCGCTCGGCGTAGCAGGCAAGAGCGTAGAAGACCGACGCACACGCGCCGGAGAGCATGAGGATCGGCAACTGCGTGATGGTCGATACTTCCACGTTGATCGGTGGAAGCGTCGAACCCAGCATCCCGGTCATTCGCAGTGAGATCGCGACACCCGCGATGATGCCGCCCGTCATCATCACCACTTCGAAGAACCGCGCTACAGCCGTGATCGGAGCGCCCATGATCGCGTCCTGGACCGAGCCCACCAGCGACAGCCCGGACAGCAGAACGACCACTCCGGCCGCGATCACTAGCGACGGCCGGATACTGATCCCCAGCTGATCCTGAAAGGTATAGAGCGTCGCGGCGGGCGCAGCCGCGATGAGACCACCGACAACCTGCTGGAAGAAGAACGGCAACCCGAACCGGTTCAGTACGCGGTTGACCCGATCGATAACCATCGTCGTCAGAAACGCGACTGTGGCAACAAGGAACCCGCCGCCGAGCAGGACGGAGACCGAAGCCGCCATCGCTGCCCAGGCCATGGTTGCGGTCCATCGGTTGTACGGGTGCGGCGCCGTCGTGATGGCTGTGAGTGCGTCGTGCGCTTGGTCCGGTGTGATCGCCTCACGGCGGATACGACGCGTCAGACGGTCGACAGCCGCCAGTCGCGTGAAGTCCATCGAGCGGTAGTGGACGATGCGCATCGTGCTCGCCGGCGGTCGCGTCGGGCCACGATAGGCAGAGAGCACAATCGAGTTGTAAGTGACGTCGACGTCACACTGAGCAAGGCCGTAGGTGGCGGCGATGAACTGCACCTGCTCCGCCGTGTCCATGGCCGCGGTCCCGGAGGCGAGGAGGACTTCGCCGACCCGAACCGCCAGGTCCAGAACTTCTGCGACGACGGCGTCGTCTGTGAGGTCGATCGGTTGTAGCGGCGCGGGAGCCGACGTGACCGTGTCGACGGTGGCTTGGCGGTTTCCCGTCAGGCGTGTGAGTGCTTCGGTGAATTTCGCCATCAGGGGGCGGAGTGGGAGTTGCGCATGGGGCCCACGCTATCTAACGTGACCCGGGCGCGGCCACCGTGACGGCTTGGATATGATGGCTCCGCAAAGTCAGTCGCGGCAACGCGTCGGTCTTCGCCTCCTTAGCTCAGTGGTAGAGCACTCGCCTTGTAAGCGAAAGGTCGTCGGTTCAATCCCGACAGGAGGCTCCGAAAGTAGAGGCACTCACCAAGATTCTGGTGGGTGCCTCTGTGTTTGCCGAAGCACTGTGTCTGCGGAGATGCTGTGTCTGCCGGGTTCAGTTGGTCTCAGGCTTGTTCGTGGCCTGGCGCGGATCGATCGCGCCGTCGATGTACTGCTGGGCGATCACTCGCAGTTTGACGTTGCTGCGCTGTGAGTCCTGGATGAGGATGCGGAAGGCGCGGTCGGCATCGACGCGGTGGGTGCCCATGATGATGCCCTTGGCCTGTTCGATGACGCCTCTCGATTCGAGTGCACGCTCGAGGTCCATCGCGTGCTTTCTGGCGATGTCGAGGCGCTGCGAGCTGTGCAGTGCGTAGGACGAGGTGACGGCGAACAGTTGGAGCAATGCCACGTCGGCGCCGGTGAAACCTCGGAGGTCGTGGCTGTAGAGGTTGAGGGTTCCCAGCGGGCGATCTCTACCGGGCAATGGCATCGACAGAAAGCTGACGGCGCCGACTGCTTTTGCCGCGCTTGCGAATTGAGGCCACCGGCTGTGGGCTTCGCTGGCATGCGCACGTACAACCGTGCCCGTGCGTGACGACGTCACACTCGGTCCGTAGTCCAGTCGGAATTGGATCGAGTCGACGGTGCGAACGAGTTGATGGGTGGCGGCTACGGTTCGGAATGTCGAATCCGAACCGCCGATGGTAATTCCGGCCATGTCGGCGTCGGCGATGAGATCGACGGCGTGTTTGCAGACCTGTTCGAGAAATTGCTCGGCCTGGGCATGTGGATCGAGGTGCGCGTACAGCGATTGCAGGGCGTCCGAGGCGGCGTCCAGGCTGTCCTGCGACGCGGAATTTCGGCCCCCGGTAGGGCCGCGGTGTTCTCTGGCAATGCGCGGCGCCGTCATTGTCTCAACCACCCTTCCTCATCACGTCGCAGGCATGTCCGATTCGTCTTATTGTTGCACCGGACTAACTGTTGTGCACTCTGTTTGGGTGGACAAGTGTCTGGTGGGGCAGACGGTTATGCGGGTGGGATACGTATGCCTAATCGTGATGTTTGGTTCAGTCATTTGCGGGTAGTGCGCCGAGAATGGAATTGCGTTGTCCTGCAACAGTTAACGCGGAAACTGCGACCGCGGTACAAGTTTTCTCCGCAATGGCGCGCAGGTCGCGAACTTGGCCTATTGTCAGCGCCAGCGCACAATCTTGTACGCGTAACCCGCAGACAGTGAAGGGGATACGACGATGAACGGACTGATCGCGGCTCTGAACAGTGGAATGACCGTTGGCTTGGCCAACACGATTCTGACTTTCGGCGGAATCATCATCAATCTCAACATCGTGATCAACAACTGACCACGTAATCGGCGAGTAACCGTTTGTTATGCCGATTCGATCGGAAGGTCCGGCCCTGGGCGTTCGCCCTTGCTCTTGAGCCAGCGATTGGGAAGCTTGCCGGCCAGTTCTCCGAGTGGACCGACTGCAGCACTGAGGATTCCGACTGTTTCCTGCAGTACCTCGATGCTGGCGCTCATTCTCTCGAGGTTGGGAGCGAGCGAAGTCAACGTATCGGACAGTGCAACGATCTGGTCAAGCGGGCCGCCTTCGGCGATGAGCCGTTCGAAGGCGCCGTTCTCCGCCAAGAGTGTTTCGAGGATGCCGTTCTCGGCCAGTGCGCGATCGATGACACCGTCCTTGGCAGTCAGGCGTTCGACGGCACCGTCCTGTGCGGTCAGTCGTTCCAGCGGACCGTCCTCCGCCATCATTCGGTCGAGGAGACCGTCCGGGGCGAGCAACCGTTCCAAGGCGCCGTTCTCGGCGAGCACCCGATCCAAGGCGCCGTTCTCGGCGAGCACCCGATCCAACGGTCCGCCGGGAGCAAGAAGTCTTTCGAGTGGTCCGCCGGGAGCGAGAAGTCGTTCGAGAGTGCCGTCGGGTGCAGTCAGTTTGTCGACCGGGCCGCCGGGTGAGAGAAGGCGATCGAGCGGCCCACCGGGGGCCAAGGCCTGCCCGATGGGCCGATCGTCTGCAGTAAGCGATGACAACTGCTGGATCATCTGCATGGGTCCGCGAGGGCTGGCCAAGCCTGCTGCACCCGCCGTCACGGCACCGGTATTACCGACGGCGATACGAACTGTCGTGACCGTCAGCTCGGCGATACCCAAACTGATCTCTGCGGCTGCAATGCCCGCGCGTAGGGGAAGCGTGAGCATCTCCAGCAGGTTCATGCGTTAACTGTAACCGGTAACACACAAACACTCATCAGGATCGCCGGTCAGTGAAGGACCTTCAGACCGACCACACAACCGACGATGCCAAGGATCAGCAGAATCTTGACGACTGACGTGGACTCCGCGCCGGTGATCATCGCGTATCCGACGGTCAGGGCGGCGCCGATGCCGACCCAGACCGCGTACGCAGTTCCGATGGGAAGGGTGCGCATTGCATACGCGAGGCCGGCCATACTGACGATCAGGCCGAGGATGAAGACAACGGTGGGTGACATCTTGCTGAATCCGTCGGACTTACCCAGCGCGGTAGCCCAGACAGCTTCGAAAAGTCCGGAAATGACGAGCACGATCCATGCCATGGTGAACAACTCCCAAGGCACCGTCTTTTCGCTGGCCGGGTACGGTGCGCTCGTCCGGATGTCGTCGTTGACCACCCAACCATAGCAACAGAATTCTGCGTTCCGACCCGATCAGCTGGCGATTTAGGTCACCACAGCCGTTCGAACTCTCTTCAGATGGATGGTCGACATGGCCACCGCGATCGTCGCCGTCGCAGCGAGAACAGTCAAAGGAATCGGCGTGGTCACGGCGGTCGGACCGTGTTCCTCGAGCGGAGCGGTCGACCACCCGAATTCCTGCGAGACAGGGTCCAGGAAGGTCGCTGAAACCGAGAACAAGGTAAGAGTGAAGGGAAGTACCGACCCGCGCGCGACTGCTCCGACGGCAACAGGCATGCATGACGCGACGGCCAGTCCCAGCGCAAGCGGGAGGACGAAGACATAGGCGACCGTGGTCAGGGCGGCATCCAGCAATCCCGAGAGTGCGGTCACGGCAAGCAGTCCCAGCCCGAGTTGGGGCATTGGTCTTTTCCAGCCGACGGCGACGCCCAGCGCCAGCGCAGCACCCACCGCGGGCACCGCCCAAGTCCAGTCGGATGAAAAGGAAATCGAGCTGATCGAAACCGCGCCGATTGCGAGTCCGGCGAGTATGAAGCGGCCGTCGTGTTGCGGCAAACGCCAAGCCAGTGCGACGGTAATGGCAACTGCGATCACCACCGCCGTCACCCAGGACCCAGGCGATGTCGACGTCGAGCCCAACCACGCATACAGGGCCGTGAATGCCAGGGGCAGAACAACTCCCAAAGTCGCCAGGCGTGTGTCGACGTCGTCCGTCTCTTGACCTGATCGTGCGACCGAGGCGACTCCGGCTACCAGAAGGGTTGCAGCGAGCAGTATCCAGACGGGAACCGTGGACGGCACGGGGTAGGTATCGCCCGGAAGTGTGAGCGACCACCTTGCGACGCGATCGCGCCACAAGTCTGCGGCGCCGAAGTACAGGGTCGTCGCGGTCACCCCGAGTGCGAGAGCAATTTGTGCTGCGCGGTGACTCTTCGTCGGATATGCCGCCGCCGCGAGGAAAGTGCCGGCTCCCATTGCGTTCAGGGTCACCGATATCGAGGCGGAGACAGGGACGAATGCTGGTAACGCGATGACTAGGGCGCCAACGGCAGCGAAGACACTCGCGAGTCCGCCACGTCCCCAGCGATGTAGTAGCGCAACACCGACCGCTGCAACCACAGCGGCAGTTGCTCCCGCCCACTGCGGCGTGATCACCACCGAGGTGAGGCCGTCGTCGGAGAACGAGAAGTCGTCAACTCGAGACTCGGCCACTGCGTACGCGGCCACCACGCCGCCGACCAGCGCGGACGCCACCGAACCGTAGAGCTGAGCGATTTGAACTGGGCTACGTTGCTGCATAATTCGTCGAATTTTTGCACAACTCGCCGATACGACTGATCGTCACATCGCCGTGCGGATCCATCCACACCGGTTCCCCGTCTCGAAGTCGAGGGACAAGCAGATGGCGCCCTCGGCTCGGCCACTGAACGAAGTCGTACCCGGCCAATTTGGTCTGAACGATATCGGCGACCCACACCGCAGCGTCCGCGAATGCAGTATCCATCGACAGTGCGTTGAAGTAGCTGAATCCGCCGATGTCACGTGCGCCTTGCCAGCCGATCGTGACGTTGTAGTCGCTGTTGATCGAAAATTCCCAGATCAGACGATCGACAACAACTTCAGGTCCGAATCGCAGGCAACGCAGATCTTGGGCAACAGCCGCGAGGGCTTGTGCCCAAGACTCCGGTGGCGCGAAGCCGGGATCCTCGCCGGGATCGGAGTTGTTGGTGAACAGAGGAATACGCCAGGTCAAGCATTCCATGTTCCACAGTCATTCCATGTTCCACAGTGGAGGTAGTGACATGCCGCATCCTTCCGGTTCGTGGGCCTGTACCCCAGCTTTTCACCTGCACCCGGCTTTTCACCTGCACTCAGCCGTTCACAGGAAGCTCCCAGGGAACATACAGCGAGAATCCAGTGGCAGGGGAGAAGATGGTTCTCGTGACCGACAAGACCCCCGAAGCCCGCATCCTCGTCGTCGACGACGAACCCACCATCGTGGAGTTGCTCTCCGTGAGCCTCCGATTCCAGGGTTTCGAGGTGGCGACTGCTTCGAGCGGAGCCCAAGGCCTGGACGTCGCACGGACATTCCGTCCCGACGCGATTGTTCTCGACGTCATGATGCCCGGGATGGACGGCTTCGGTCTGCTTCGACGCTTCCGTGCCGACGGTGTGGACGCACCGGTCCTGTTTCTGACGGCGAAGGATTCGCTCGACGACAAGATCAGCGGCCTGACCCTCGGCGCGGACGACTACGTGACCAAGCCGTTCAGCCTCGAAGAGGTCGTGACGAGGTTGCGGGTCATCCTGCGCCGCGCCGGCCGCGGGGTCGCACCGGAGCAGTCGCCGCGGGTGAAGTTCGCCGACATCGAACTCGACGACGACACCCGCGAGGTCTGGAAGAAGGGCGAGTTGGTTGCACTCTCACCCACCGAGTTCACACTGCTCCGATACTTCATGGTCAATGCCGGGACGGTTCTCAGTAAGCCTCGAATTCTCGACCACGTCTGGAACTACGACTTCGGCGGGGAGGTCGGAGTTGTCGAGTCCTACGTGTCCTACCTGCGGCGCAAGGTGGATACGGGGGAGACGCCGCTGATTCACACATTGCGTGGGGTCGGCTACGTGATGCGTGAACCGCGGCAATGATCGCCGCCGCGGAAAGCGACCAACTGCAGAAGAGAGGTCGTTTCCGTCTCCATTCACTGCCGCTGCGTTTCACCCTGGTTGCGGCCTTGCTGGTGTTGGCGGCGCTGGGTCTGTTGGCGTCTGGCGTCGCGGTCACTTCGGCTCTCGAGAATTCACTGACCCAGCGAACTGACAAAACGCTGTACGAGGCGGTCGACGGCTGGGCAAAGCCGCACACCAGAGATTTGCAGCCACCCAGCGATGTCGGTCCGCAAACTCGTCCGCCCAGTCCCTTCTTCGTTCGGACGGTGACCGCGGACGGGAAGGTGTTCACTCTCAACGACAAGTCGACGACGACCGAACCCGACCTGTCGAAAGATTCCACCAACGGCCCGATCACCGTCGGATCGAGCGACGGTTCGGACGTGAACTGGCGAGTTCTCACGACGGTTCGCGAAAACACGACCACGACTATCGGTGTGCGACTGACGGATATCGAACAGACCGTCGACGACCTGGTCGGCCTGCAACTCGGCATCGGCCTGGTTGTCCTGCTGATCCTCGGCGGCGGAGCGTATTTCGTGGTTCGTCGGAGCCTTCGTCCGCTGGTCGAGGTTGAGGAAACTGCCGCTGCCATTGCCGCCGGCGACCTTCATCGACGGGTCCCGGAGCGTGACGACCGCACCGAGGTCGGCCGACTGTCGGTGGCGCTCAACGGAATGCTCGCGCAGATTCAACACGCATTTTCCGCGACCGAGGCTTCGGAGGAATCAGCACGGCGTTCCGAGGAGAAGATGCGTAGGTTTGTCGGCGACGCGAGCCACGAGTTGCGCACACCCTTGACGACTATTCGTGGGTTCGCCGAGTTGTATCGCCAAGGCGCCATGACGGATACGGAAACGCTGATGAACCGGATCGAGGGCGAGGCGTCGAGGATGGGACTTCTGGTCGAAGATCTGCTCATGCTGGCAAGACTCGACGAACAGCGTCCACTCGAGAACAAGCCGGTGGATCTGCTTGCAGTTGCGGCGGATTCGGTACAGGCGGCACGAGCGATCGCACCGGATCGAACTGTCGAACTTCAGATGATCGGCGGCCCGGGCCTGCCCGAAGTGCAGGGTGACGAGGCCAGGCTGCGTCAGGTAGTCGCCAATCTGGTGGGCAACGCGATCAAACACACTCCGCCGGATGCGCAGGTCACCGTTCGTGTCGGTACGACCGAGAACTCCGCGGTGGTCGAGGTTTCGGATACCGGTCAGGGTTTGAGTGACGAGGATGCCGCGCGGATCTTCGAGCGTTTCTACCGCGCCGACACCTCTCGCACCCGTGAGACCGGGGGCGCCGGTCTCGGCCTGTCCATCGTTTCGGCTTTGGTTGCAGCGCACGACGGAACCGTCAGCGTCGAGACCTCCCTCGGGCAGGGGACGACGTTCCGCGTCGAATTGCCGCGTGACCCGAAGGACGACTGACGCCGGATTACCGCAACCGGCCCCTCAGAAGTAGGTGTGCACCGTGCCGACGACGCGGTAATCCGAATCGACCTCGGGAATCAGTGACCACTTGTCGAACGTGGTGCAGGGATGCGAGATTCCGCAACCGAGCAGATCGCCGACCTTCACGTCGAAGTCAGCCGGAACGTCGACGTACGCGTGCTGGTCGTTGAGTGCGGTGATCGTCAGCTCTCGCGCTGATCGGTTGGATCCGTCGCGTCGGCGCCACAGGACTATGGGAAAGCCTGCGTCGGAACCGACATCGCGGCGGCCGAAGCCCAGGATCACCCGTCCGGGTTCAGGTATTGAGAGCACTACGCCCCAGACCTCTGCGGCTCCCTGCAGAGTTCGTGGTCCGTCTGCCCATGGCGAAGTCTCGGCATAGAGACCGTGATCGTGAGTGATGTAGCAACCGCTGCGCAGCACGACGCGTACACCGCTGTCGAGTGCCCACCGTCCGGCCAGCTCGCGTACAACCAGATCGTGAAACGCACTGCCGCCGAAAGTGACCAGTGGGCGGGGAGCCTTCGCGGAGTTGTTCTCGAACAGGTTCTCGGCAACACAGATTTCCGTGAAAACGCGCGCGGATTTGAGATACGAATCGACGGAGATACGGCGGGCTGCTACCGAGGCTCCGGGCATCATGCCCTCGAACCCCTCGACTCCGGTGAGAATCAACGAAGGTGCCTGCGATGCTGCGCGTGCGACGTCGAGTGCTTGCTCGACAGTGCGAGCGCCTGCGCGTCCGCTGTCGTAGCCGAGTTCGACGAGAACCCGGATACGGCTGGCCGGTGAGACTTTCGCGATCAACTGTTCCATCAGGCGGACGCTCTCGACCGAGTCCACGAGGGTGGTGACGAAGAAATCGGGGTCGGTGGCCTGGGCGTCGCAGATCCACCGAATGCCGGCGGGATCGAGAACCTGGCTGGCGATGATGATGGTGTCCACACCGAACTCACGCAGAATGCGTGCCTGCGCAACGGTTGCCGCCGTCATCGCCCAAGCCCCGGCGTCGAGTTGCCGACGAACCAGTTCGGGGCTCATCGTGGTCTTCGCGTGGGGCGCCAGATCCACATCGTGATCGGAGCAGAACTGCGCCATGAGGTCGACATTGTGCGCGATCGCTGCACGATCGAGTGTCATCACGGGTAGCAGGAGGTTGCCGTCGAGCGCAGAGATCCCCAGTGGCTCCAGGTCGGAGCCGTCGCGACCTTGGAGGTCGGTGCCGAATGCCTTGTGCTGCCAACCGATCGGGGGGTTCGCGAAATCCGTCATGGCATCGATTGTGCCGTTGATTGCAGACGATGTGTTCATGTGTGGTGACTTTCTGTCAGAACTATGCAGGTCAGAACGAGATCCGGCTATGAGCGGCGTACCGGGCGACCGGGCAACGCGTCCTGGACCACGGCACCGCCTTCGACGACGGGTACGCCGCCGACCAGCACGCGGCTGATTCCGGTGGAGGGACGGGTGCCGTCGATGTAGGTGGCGTTGTCGGTGATTCGCTCGGGGTCGAAAACGAGGATGTCCGCGTCGCTACCGGGGCTGATCCGACCTTTCGTCGCCATCGAGGGAACCGACTCCTCCAGAATCTGCGCGGGGATCAACGAGCAGCGCGCGATGATCTCCGACAGCGACAGCAGTTGACGCTCGCGGTACAGCGTACGAATCGCACGTGCATAGGTGCCGGCGCCGCGGGGATGGCCGAGTGCCTTCTCCGGCAATGGCCACTGCAACGCATCGGCAGCGGTACGGCCTGGCCAGGTCAGCGGCATCGCGTCGCTCGCGATGGCGGCACGGTCGAAGGTCATCGCGCGTTCGAGGAACTCGCGCTGCACGGTGTCGTTCTCGTCGAGGAACTCCACCAACACCAGTCCGCCGGGGTCGGTTGCCCGAAGATGTTCCAGCTGCTTGCGGTCCGCGATACGTTCACCGGTGGGCACGAAAGTCAGCGATCGTGGTGTCAGATTCATCAGATGCAGCTTGTCTGGATCGAGAAACGCAGCTCCGACGGCCGTCGAGCCTGACCCGTACGGATACGCCTCTGTCGTGACGCGAGATCCGGCTGCCTGGACCTGAGCCACCACGGACAGTGCATGGTCGACGTGCATTCCCGAGGTGCTGTTGACGTGGCAGTAGTGCATGTGCGCGCCGGTTTCGGCTGCTGCACGGGCGATTTCGACGGCGCCGTCCACCGGGCTCGACGGATCGGCCGAGATGAGTGGGCGCGCATGGGTGTAAGTGGGAACACCGGCTCGGGCCGCGAGATCCGCTACCTGCAGGTACTCGGCCGGATCGGATTTCGGGGCGTATCCGACCACCACGCCGATGCCGAGAGCGCCTGCAGCGAGATCGTTTTCGAGGAGTTCGAGAATGTGGGCGCGCTGGGAGGCAGTGGGTTCGCCCTGCCAGCTCGGGGAACCGACATGGTGCAAGAGAGTCCTGATGTCGCCATCGGGATCGGCGCCCGAGAGTTCGATCATGCGTGCGTGCGCCCACGACGTCGCGTAGCCGTAGTTGATCGGGCGCCCCTCGGCACCGGCACGCGCATATGCCTTCGCAACAGGAATGACGCCTGCCTCCAGTTCGAGGGCCGTCGTCACTCCGTCCAACGCTTGAAGTCGCTGCTCGGCGATTTCCTGTCCGTGGCTGTGCAGGTCGATGAATCCGGGGCAGATCACCTGACCGGTCACGTCGATCGTCTGCCGAGCCTCGATCGCGTCGTGACCCCACGCCGAGACCTTGCCGTCGGTGATCGCGATGCCCCGAACCTCGTCGGTCCCCGATGCGGGATCGACGACGCGGCCGCCGGTGAACACGATGTCGTGGACCTGCATCAGCGCTGCACTCCTGTCGTTGGTCGAACCGCCTGGCCCGGCGAATGTCCCGATGGTTTCACGGCTCGGGTATCGGATTCTGGTGTGAACGTCCCAAATGGAGGCCGACTCACCGTTCGACCGGACAAGAAACGAATGCAGTCGAGTGTGAAGGTGAAAGCGAAGTTATCAATTCAGCCGATTGAGATCGATGGAGGACAGGAATGCACGTCTATATTTCGGTGGACATGGAGGGTATCGCGGGTATCGCGACGCTCGATCAGACGATCCGCGGCGGTGGCGGCTACCACCGTGCGCAGATGCTCATGACTGCCGAGACCAATGCTGCGATCGCCGGTGCGTTCGACGCCGGTGCGACGAGCGTCCTGGTCAACGACAGCCACGGAACGATGGACAACCTGCTTCACGCCGATCTGGATCCACGGGCGCGCCTGATCTTCGGATCACCCAAGATGCAGTGCATGGCCGAAGGAATGACGTCGGATCACGACGTCGCCCTGTTTGTCGGCTATCACGCACCAGCTGGTGGACCCGGCGTCTTGGCGCACACGTTCTCGAGTTTGTTCGCCGACGTCCGCCTCGACGGCAAGTCCGTCTCTGAGACCGACGTCAACACCCTCTACGCTGCCACCCAGGGCGTTCCCGTCGGTCTCGTGACCGGTGACGACATCATCTGTGGCTTGGTGGACGCGGCCTCGCCGACAACCGAGACCGTCGAGGTCAAGAAGGCACACGGATGGTCGGCCTCCAATTCGCTGCCGCCGTCGCTGGCGTGCGAGCAGATCCGAGCAGGCGCCGAGCGCGCAGTGCGCAAGGCCGACACACTGAAGCCGGTCGAGCTGCGTGACGAATGGACCCTCGAGATCGTTCACCCCACCACTACGGGAGCTGAACTCGCCGAGGCTGTTCCCGGCTCACGACGGATTTCGGATCGTACGATTTCGCACACACTCGGCAGCGTCGACGACATTCTCGGCCTGATCACTGTCAATGCTCGGCTTGCAGCCGCAGGCGTCTCGACGATCGTGGCAGTCGCCAATCGCACGTGATGAAGTAGCGACTCTATCGCGAAATGCCGCCGACGCCGTGTGCGTCGGCGGCATTCGTCATCTACTGGGGCAGAACATGTTCCGACCGACCAAACGTTGCTTCAGGTATTGGTGAAACGGACCAATGCGGTAGACGTGTTCGCTGTCACACTTCATCAGTCTTTTCAATGTTCTAGTCCATGCGGCACAAGACAATTCGGGAGGCTTGATGAAGGCGGAACGCGTCACAGTGGAAGAACCATCGCGGGGGACCGGCGGTTCGGTTCGAAACATGGTGGACAACAAGTCGATTCGTCGCACGACCACCGTTACGGTGGGGCTGCTCAGTACTATCTGGTTGATCGACATGGTGGATCGCGTCATGATCGGGCTTGCGCTTCCGATGATCGGCGACGAATTCTCGCTCAGCAGTACGCAGTTGGGTGGTGTGGTTTCGGTCTTCGCGATCTTCTACATGCTCGGGCAGGTTCCCGGCGGAATGTTGGCCGACCGCTTCGGACCCAGGCCACTGTTGATCGTGGCGTTGATCCTGTGGTCGGTGTTCACCGCGTTGACAGGGTTCGCGTGGGGTCTCATCTCGCTGATGGTCATGCGTGCGATGTTCGGTATCAGCCAGGGGCTGTTTCCGGCGGCGTCGTTCAAGGCTTTGGCTGAGCGGACGCGTCCGAAAACCAGAGCGACCGCGATGGGTTTCATGCTCGGCGCCAACAATCTCGGCCCCGGCGTCGCACCGCTGATCATCGCGCCGGTCCTCATGGCCGTGGGGTGGCGCGACGCGTTCTGGCTGGTGGCCATCGTCGGCGCTGTGATCGGCACGGTGGTGTGGTTGGTGCTGCCGGCACCGTTGGACACGGACATCTCGGAAGATCCTGAGGCTGCGCTGCAACCTCTGGCGAGCGAGCACTCTCGCGCCGCGGTGTTCAAGTCCGCGTCGGTGTGGAAGTTCGCAATTCTGTTCTGCCTGGCCAACATGTCCGCGTACGGTCTGATGACCTGGGTGCCGAGTTATCTGCTCAACGACAAGGGACTCTCGCTGATCGACACGGGAATCTTTGCCGCGATCCCTTTCATCGTCACGGCGCTGGCCACGATCGTGGGCGGGCGGTTGGTGGACAAGTACTTCCACGACCGGGCTCGGATTCTTCTGGTTCCGTGTATGGCCACGTCGGCAGTCCTGTTGTTCCTGATGACCACCGCTGACACCGTCGCGATGTTCACGTTCTACGAGACGTTGGCTCTAGGCATCAGCGGTCTGTGTTCGATGTCGATCTTCGCGATGCCGTTGCGGGCACTTCCTTCCGAATTCCTCGGTTCCGGAATGGGTTTGATCAACGGTTGTGGTCAGTTCGCCGGTTTCATCACCCCGCTCGTGATGGGATGGATGGTGGACCAGTTCTCGTACATGGCTGCATTCGGAGTCCTGGTCGGAGCGACGAGCGCTGCCGCATTGGTGGCCATGATCGTTCCGCAGACCCCGGCGAAATTCTGAGAAGGAGACTGAAGATGTCGGCAACGGACGGCACACGAAAGATCGAAGACGACGTCGTCACCGATTTTTCCGAGAAGATGAGTTACGGGGCCTACCTCGGACTCGATACCCTCCTGGATTCGCAGCATCCGGTGAGCGAGCCGGAACACCACGACGAACTCTTGTTCATCATTCAGCACCAGACCAGCGAGTTGTGGCTCAAGCTGTTTCTCCACGAGATACGGGCGGCCAGAGCAGCGATCGCTGCCGACGATATTCGGGTCGCATTCAAGCGGATCGCACGCGTCAAACACATCCAGGCCACTCTGACCGAACAGTGGTCCGTGTTGGCGACACTGACGCCGGCGGAGTATGCGGAGTTCAGGGGCGTTCTCGGCAACTCGTCGGGGTTCCAGTCGTACCAGTACCGCGCCGTGGAATTCGTGCTCGGAAACAAGAACGCCGGCATGCTGAAGGTGTTCGAATCGGATCCGTCCGCCCATCGATTGTTGGAGACCCTGCTCGGAGAGCCGACGCTGTACGACGAGTTCTGGCGGTACCTGTCCAGGCAGGGGTACGACGTTCCGGCGTCGGCTCTCGAACGAGACGTCAGCGCGCCCTACGTGCGAAACGACGAGCTGATTCCGCTGGTCAAGGCAATCTACGAGAACGTCGAACAGCACTGGACGGCGTACGAGGCATTCGAGGAGTTGGTCGACCTCGAGGAGAGCTTTCAGCTGTGGCGGTTCCGGCATCTTCGGACCGTGCTGCGGGTGATCGGCATGAAGAAGGGGACAGGCGGTTCGAGTGGTGGTGCCGGGTTCCTGCAACGTGCGCTGGAGTTGAGCTTCTTTCCCGAGCTGTTTGCCGCCCGAACCGAGATCGGTACCTGACACACCTGCTTGATGACACCCAGTTGCTTGTCACACCCAGCTGTTCGTGACACACGACGAATCCGAGCCCGAAGGACAGGAGTCTTGGACAAGATCCGACAGGGTCGCTTCGGCCAAGCTTGACTGCGAAGTTGCAAGTCGGTGACAGGAGAGCGTCGGAGTGGACAAGAAATCAATGGTGGCGGACCTGGCGGCGCTGGTAACCGCCGAGTCGCCCAGTTCCGACCTCAGCGCAGTCGATGCATGTGCGGACGTGGTGGCCGACATCGGCGAACGCCATCTCGGAAGCGCCCCCGAACGTATCCGTATCGACGGACGCCAGCACTTGCGTTGGTCGTTCGGCGCGGAGCCGAAGGTGATGCTCCTGGGCCATTTCGACACCGTCTGGCCGCTCGGAACGCTCGCGGAGTTGCCCTGGTCGGTCACCGACAACATCGCCACCGGACCCGGAGTCTTCGACATGAAGGCCGGCATCGTCCAGCTCTTCCATGCGCTCGCATCGCTTCCGTCGCTCGACGGGGTGGTCGTGCTCCTCAATTCCGACGAGGAAATCGGCTCCCCGACCTCACGCGCACTGATCGAGGAGCAAGCCCGTCAGGTCGACGCTGTGCTGGTCCTCGAGGCCGCCGCCGACGGCGCGGTGAAGACCGCGCGCAAGGGTATGTCGCTGTACTGCGTCGACATCGAGGGACGCGCTGCACACGCCGGACTGGAACCGGAGCGAGGTGTGAACGCCGTAGTTGAGCTCGCACATCAGATTCAGGCCGTGGTGGAGCTCGCGGACCCGGCGGCGGGAACGTCGGTGGTGCCGTCCGTGATCAGTGGCGGAACCACGACCAATACCGTTGCAGCGCAAGCGCAACTGTGGTGTGACGTTCGCATGTGGTCCGCGAAGGAACAGGAACGCATCGACCGTTCGATCCGTGCGCTGACACCGGCGCTGGCCGAAAGCCGAATCTCGGTGTCCGGAGGACCCAACCGCGGACCACTGGAATCAGTGTCTTCGGAGAAGCTGTACTTTCTCGCTCACCAGGTCAGCAGTGAGAGCGGGTTGGGAATGCTTCGCGACTGCGCCGTCGGCGGTGCGTCGGACGGAAATTTCACTGCCGCAGTCGGGACTCCCACGTTGGACGGCCTCGGTGCCGTCGGCGGTGGTGCCCACGCAGCGACAGAACACGTAGAGATAGATCAGATGATCCCGCGCGCCACCTTGTTGGCCGGTCTGGTGACTCGAATCCTGGAGGGAGGACTGTGACGATGACGTCGCCGAACAATGTCCAACGCAAGACCGTTCAACCATTCGGAGGTGTATCGCCTTCACGGATGCGGCAAGCAATCAGCCAGGCCGAGCAAGCCGCTCTGCTTGCATGTGTGACTATCGAAACCGTCACCGGGCATGCCGAGTTGGAACAGGTATTCGGTCTGTTCGAGAAGGTATGGCAGCCGGAGAGCGGCAACCCTCCCGTCCATCGGGACATGATGAAAGCGCTCGCGCACTCCGGTAACTACGTCGCCGGCGCTTTTCGTGGCGGAGATCTGATCGGCGGCTCGGTTGCATTCTTCGAGGAACCGCAACATCGTTCGTTGCATTCACACATCACGGGGATCCTGCCGAACGTGCAGAACGGGCACATCGGCCTCGCGTTGAAACTGTTCCAGCGAGCGTGGGCACTGGAACGAGGAATTCTCCACGTGCGGTGGACTTTCGACCCGCTCGTCGCTCGCAATGCCTACTTCAACGTCTCGAAACTCGGTGCGTTCCCGATCCAGTATCTGCCGCGTTTCTACGCGCCGATGAACGACAGTCTCAACGGCGGCGCAGACAGCGACCGATTGCTGATCGACTGGGAAATCGGTAGCAGCAAGGTTTCCGACGTCGTCGCCGGTTCGGGAGAGGTCCCGACTCCTGAGTCGTTGGGAGCGAGCGAACTGTTGTCGATCTCCGAAGCCGGCCTGCCCGTGTTGAAGTCGACCAAGAATCGATTCGTCACGGTGGCTACACCGAATGACGTGTACACACTGCGTAAGTCGGACCCGGCGGCAGCGAACGACTGGCGCCTGGCAGTCCGCGAGACTCTCGGGGGTGTGCTCGCCGAGAACGGAGTGGTTCTCGCAGTCACCAGGACCGGAAAATATGTACTGGACCGTGCGCCGGGAACACAGGCAGGCAGGACAACAGCGGAGGTTACATCGTGAAGATCGACGGAGTTGAATTACGCCGGGCAGCAATGCCGTTGAAGGCGCCGTTCCGAACCTCGTTCGGCACGGAGACCACCAAGGACGTGTTGTTCGTCAAGGTCGTCACCTCGGAGTCGGCGGGCTGGGGCGAGTGCGTTGCGATGTCCGAGCCTCGCTACTGCTCCGAATACACGGACGGCGCCGCCGAAGTCCTTCGTAAGTTCCTGATTCCGTCTCTGGGCGAACTCACCGATCCCGACGTGCACGCACTGAGCGCGACGATGGAACAGTTCGCCGGACACCCCATGGCCAAAGCGGCACTGGAAACCGCATTTCTCGACGCCGAGTTACGGGCCGCCGGGACGAGCATGTCTTCGTACCTGGGTGCAGTAGTCGATCGCGTACCTGCGGGTGTTTCGGTGGGTATCAAGAATTCGATCGACGAACTGCTCGAAGAGGTAGGCGGGTTCCTCGACGCCGGATACCTGCGCATCAAACTGAAGATCGAACCGGGCTGGGACATCGAGCCGGTTCGCGCAGTCCGCGAGAGGTTCGGCGACGACGTACTCCTCCAGGTCGACGCGAACACCGCGTACACCCTGGCTGACGCGCGCCATCTCCAGCGGCTCGACGACTTCGACCTCCTGCTGATCGAGCAGCCGCTTCCCGAAGAGGAACTGCGTGGCCACGCCAGGCTGGCCGAGATGATGCGGACGCCGGTCTGCCTCGACGAGTCGATCACCTCCGCGAAGGTCACCGCCGACGCTCTGGCAATCGGTGCGTGCAGCGTGGTGAACATCAAACCGGGACGTGTGGGCGGTTATCTGGAATCGCGTCGTATCCACGACGTCTGCAAGGCCAACGGAATTGCCGTGTGGTGCGGCGGAATGCTCGAGACCGGAATCGGCAGGGCTGCCAACGTCGCCCTTGCCGCGCTCCCCGGATTTGTCCTACCAGGCGATACGTCGGCTTCCGACCGGTACTTCGCCGAAGACATCACCGAGCCGTTCGTACTCGACAACGGTTACGTGAAGGTTCCGGAAGGGCCGGGCATCGGCGTCGAACCGATCCCTGACCTGCTCGAAGCAATCACCACGTCGGTCGAATGGATCGGCATGGATCGGCTTTGACGAATCACTATGACACACTTCGTTCACAGGACGAAGGAGTGATAGACGTGGGCACCGTACGACCTCGCATCAGTTTGGTGCGGCTTCTCGAAGACGTGGGAACTACGGTGCTGAACCCGGTTGTCGGCGACCCGGAGGCGGTCCAGGAGATCGCCTCGGTGGTCATTCACGACCCCGACGACGACTCACCCTCGACACCGGACTCCATGGTGCTGCTCGTCGGCATCACCGGAGGCGAACGTATCGCGGAGTCCGTGGCCGGCCTGGCCGAGCGCGGAGTACGCGTGGTGGTCGCGCGAGTGACCACCGAGGTCAGCGATGCCGACCGTGAATCCATCATCTCCTCCGGCGTTGTCGTATTGACCTTGGCGCGTGGAGTTTCGTGGGTTCAGCTCACAAGCCTGCTTCATTCGGTGCTCTCGGCACGGAACGAAGTCGGGCACATCCACTCGCGCGGAGGTGGACCGGCCGGCGATCTGTTCGCTTTCGCCAACGCCGTCAGCGCACTTCTGGATGCGCCGATCACGATCGAGGACCGAAGCTCACGGGTCATCGCCTTCTCCGGACGTCAGGAAGAAGGTGACGGTCCACGTATCGCGACCGTTCTGGAGCGCCAAGTTCCTGACCAGTACATTCGAGTGCTCGAAGAAGCGGGAGTCTTCGACCGGCTCTATCGCAGCGATGATCCGGTGTGGGTTTCGGCCGAGACCCTCGGTACAAAAATGGGTCGTATCGCCGTGTCCATCAGAGCCGGCGACGAGTTCCTCGGCTCCATGTGGGTGGCAACCGGTGAGCCGATGTCCGAGGACCGGATGCGTGCACTGCGCGATTCGGCCGGGTTGATTGCACTGCAGATGTTGCGGTTGCGCGGCGGCGCCGACGCCGAGCGTCGACTGCGCGCAGACCTGATCGCAACCCTTCTCGACGGTGGATCCGGTGCGGTCGACGCGATGAATCGCCTCGGCCTCGGGACCGGTCCCGCACTCGTGATGGCATTGGGCCGCAGGTCTTTCGAAGGATCGTCGAAGCCGGACGACGCAGCCCATGTGGTGCGGCTGACCGACGCTCTGGCCATGCACCTGGGCGCGGTCCATTCGCAGTCGGCTGCTGCTCTGGTCAACGGAACCGGCTACGCGGTGCTGTCAGTGCGAGGGCATTCCCCGGCAGAAGCCGAGCTACAGGCGTTCCGTGTGGCCTCGGACTTCCTGGACCGAACCGGAGCGTCCGGCGACACGATCATCGGGATCGGCCGGGTCGTGACCAGACCGGCGCAGCTGAGCCGATCGAAGCGCGACGCCGAACATGCCCTCGAAGTGTTGTTGGCGGGACGAGCGTCGGGCAGCGTCGCCACCTTCAGTAGCGTCCACGTCGATGCCATCCTGTTGGAGATCGCGTCGGAAGCTGCAGCCGAAGGGTTCTCGGACCTCGGACCCATCGAGGCGATCGCCAGCCACGACGCAGCTCATGCGACCTCGTTCGTCGACACCCTCGATGCGTGGCTCAACGCCTTCGGTGACGTCGGTGACGCCGCGGCGTCATTGCACGTACACCCCAACACCTTTCGGTATCGTCTCAGCAAGTTGAAGGGTATGGCCGCGTTGGATCTGGACGATCCCAACGTCCGCTTCCGGTTGATGGTGCATCTTCGTCTGCGCGGTCCACGCTAGCTCGAAAGCCGAAAAATGCGGGTCGCACTGATTTCTCAGCGCGATCCGCATTCTTTGTCAGTGGGTTCAGATCAGCTGTTGTTGCGAAGTGCTTCGACAGCGATGCGGCCGACGGTTCCGATGGAGGCGTCGATCTTCGGGGCGCGGTGGGTGAGCTCGTGGGACTTGGTGAAGACACCGACGGCGTAACGCTTGCCATCCGGGTACGCCACGACGCCGGCTTCGTTTCGTACCAATCCCAGCGTTCCGGTCTTGGCGGCGACAGTGACCTCGTCGGGGAAACCGGACGAAAGGCGATGCGGCCAGACCTGCTTGCTCATGATGGTTCGGACTTCTTCACAGGCCGATGCGGGGCCGGCTTCGTCCCTCCAGATTGCAGCCAGCAACATTGTGATCTCACGAGGAGTGCTGGAGTTGGAGCGGGCCGGATCCATGACGGAAATTGTCCGAAGAATTTCGATGGGCGGCATTTCCAGCAAGGTGCCCTTGTCGACACCGAGGTCGTCGTAGACCGATTTGAACAGACCACGGCAGTCACGGACCAAGTTGGTCTTCTCCAAACCGAGCCCGCGCAGCGTTGCGACGATGTTGTCGAGTCCGAGGCGTTCGTACAAGAAATCCGTGGCGGCGTTGTCGCTGAAGCTCATCATGAGCAGAGCGAGATCTCGCCAGCTTGCGGTCACGTCGTCGGCGCAGCCGCCGATACCGATGCCGCCGGAGCGGAACTCGGCGGTCACCGTGGCGTGCTCGGTCGGATCAAGGGTGCCGGCCGCAACTTCACGGGCGTACTGCAGTACAACAGGAATCTTGAAAACGGAGGCGAGGATGACACCTTCGTCAGCGCCGTAGCCGAACTCTTCGCCGGAATCGATGTCGCGTGCGTGGACGAACGCATCGGTCTTCGCTTCGGCGAGAACAGCAGCGATCTCCTGCTGTGCGCTCTCAACGTACGTGGCGGTTTCGGTCATTCGAGAAGCCCTTTCGTCGGTATCCGTATATCTGGGTTATTCGTGGATCTGACGATAGTGAGTCGACGACGGGGGGTCTTGTACGAATCGACGAAGGTTGGCGCACGGTTCGGTGCTGATACGCCGAATCAACCGATTGTCAGGGTGTTCCGGGGGTCAGGGTGTTCCGGGGGTCAGGGTGTTGCGGGGGTCAGGACGCATAAGTTTCGAGGCGACGTCCGACCAGGTCGGCGACGTCGGTCCGACGCTTGTCCGAGACCACGCCTGCCAACAGGATGGTGAACAATTCGTCGATACGGTCGTTCAAATCGCTTCGTCTGGTGAGCACGTTCGAAACCAGTTGAATGCCGGTGAATGCCGAGATCGCCACGCGACCCACCGATTCCGGCTCCACGTCGTCGCGGATGTCGCCTTCGAGCTTCGCGGCCTCGGCCAGTTTTCGAAGCTCGCGGATCCACACGACGTACGGGCCTTGCGAACCGTCGGCAGAGGCCAATTCGAGGGTAAGTCGGACTCCCGCACGAACAATCGGGTCCGCGACGAGTTGGCGGCCCATCTCGTGGCACACCATGACGAGCTGTTCCAGTGCCGGTGCGCCCGTGGCTGCAACTGCGGTGAAGGCAGTGATCGACATCTGGTGCTGTTCTTCGATGACCGCCTGAGCCAATTCGTCTTTGGACGAGAAGTGGAAATAGACCGCGCCCTTGGTCATCTGCGCCGCGGACACGATGTCATTCATGCTCGTGCTGCCGTACCCCGTGACTTCGAACCGATCAGCAGCGCCTTGAAGAATCTGTCGGCGACTGATCTTGGCACGTTCCTGCATTGCTCCCTTGTCCTCCGACTGTTAACACGTGAACCAGTTTTAGGGCCCTAGGTCCCGGACCAGCGCCCCACGGTAGCAGCGAATCTCGTGCTCGCGCGACAGCGCGAAACGGACTGTTCGGTGTGCAATCGCAGGTCACGGTCGGTAGGAGTGACAAATGCGACCGCCGCAACCTCCGTTGGAGGCTGCGGCGGGGAGTCCAGTTATCGGCCAGCGAAATTCGGTCGAAGGTACGGGATCAACGAGTCGAGACAGTTGCCTCGAAGCCGAGGTCGCGTAGCGCCGACTTGAGTTTGGTCTGCGCCTCGTCGAGAGATTCGGGTGACGGCGAAGTATCGGCGCCACTGATGTCGAAGTTCCCCATGTCGTATGCGGGGAAGACATGAACGTGAAGATGCGGAACTTCCAGACCTGCGATGAGGAGACCCGCCCGAGGCGCGTCGAACGCCTTCCGCACAGCCTGACCCAGGGTGCGGGCAACCGCGGTGACCTTGGCAAAGAGTTCAGGATCCACGTCCTGCCACTGATCGACCTCGGCTCGCGGTACCACGAGTACGTGGCCCTGCGTTACCGGCGCAATGGTCAGGAACGCGACAACGTCGTCGTCCTCCCACACGAAACGTCCTGGTAGATCTCCGTTGATGATGGCGCTGAAGACTGAAGGCATACCCCGAGATTAGCCCGCGTCCGGTTGCCAGGAAACTCCCAGGCTGGACGCAGGTTCGTCGGAGCCGGCCCGACAAATCTAGGACGCATGACGACAGAAGCCATGCAGACCGCGGGCAGCACGGACGCAGGGGAGCTTTCCGCGACGACTGTAGTGCTGGACGTGGTCGTCCCGGTATACAACGAAGAGGCCGGCCTGGAGACGTGCGTGCGGCGCCTGCGCCGGCATTTACGCACACAGGTGCCATTCTCTGCACGAATTACCATCGCGGACAACGCCAGTGTCGACGGCACGTTGGCACTCGCACGTTCCCTCGCCGAAGAATTCGACGACGTCCGGGTCGTCCACCTGGATGCGAAGGGCCGTGGTCGAGCACTGCGGCAGGTGTGGAGCGACTCCGATGCCGACGTGGTCGCGTACATGGACGTCGACCTCTCCACCGATCTCAATGCCCTGATGCCGTTGATTGCTCCGCTGCTCTCCGGCCACTCGGACATCGCCATCGGTTCCCGGTTGGCACGTTCGTCGCGCGTGGTACGCGGCCCCAAACGCGAGTTCATCTCACGTAGCTACAACCTCATCCTCCGAAGCGCACTGCATGCTCGCTTCTCCGACGCTCAGTGCGGATTCAAAGCCATGCGAGTCGATGTTGCGCGGCAACTACTTCCGCTGGTGGAGGACACCGGGTGGTTCTTCGATACCGAATTGCTCGTGCTGGCCGAGCGAGCGGGCATGAGGATTCACGAGGTCCCCGTCGACTGGGTGGACGATCCGGACAGTCGGGTGGACATCATTGCCACCGCAGTTGCCGACCTCAAAGGTGTGGTCCGAGTCGGGCGAGCACTGTCGACCGGTTCCCTTCCCTTGACTGAGCTCAGAGCGAGTTTCGGACGTGAACCACTGGTTCCCGGAGTTCCTCGAGGAATGGTCGGGCAGCTCTCGCGCTTTGCCGTGGTGGGAGTCATTTCGACGCTCGCGTACGCACTGCTCTACCTCGCACTGCACTCGGTGATGGGTGCGCAGTGGGCCAACGCCGTCGCATTGCTGGTGACCGCGGTATTCAACACCGCCGCCAATCGAGCCTTCACCTTCGGGATCCGCGGGTCGGAAGGATCCGCCCGTCACCAGATGCAGGGCCTGCTCGTGTTCGGGTTCGGTCTACTGCTCACCAGCGGATCGTTGTTCGTTCTCGACGTCATGGCGCCCGACGCGTCCAAGCACGTGGAGCTTGCCGTACTCGTCATTGCCAATCTTGTTGCCACAGTGAGCCGATTCGTCGCGCTGCGCTGGGTTTTTCGCACTGCACAATCCGTAGGAGCCAATCGATGACCGCCACTGCAGAGACACTCGCCGCGCCGCTGCCGGCGCCGGAACCGCAGCGTCAGGTGCGCTGGGAACCGTGGGCGCTCGGAGTGTTGTTGGTGGGCACCGGAGTCGCCTACATCTGGGGCCTGGGCGCGTCTGGATGGGCCAACTCGTTCTATGCTGCTGCGGTTCAGGCAGGTTCGGTGTCGTGGAAGGCCTTCTTCCTCGGTTCCTCGGATGCTGCCAACTCGATCACCGTCGACAAGCCGCCGATGTCCCTGTGGTTGATGTCGCTGTCGGTTCGCATCTTCGGACTCAATTCCTGGGCGATGTTGGTGCCGCAGGCACTCCTCGGAGTCGGATCGGTTGCGCTGTTGTGGGGAACGGTTCGACGGTATTTCGGTGCGGCCGCCGGCCTCCTCGCCGGCTTGGTACTTGCGCTCACACCCGTAGCGGCGCTGATGTTCCGGTTCAACAACCCGGATGCCCTGCTGGTGCTCCTGATGATCGCAGCAGTGTGGGCGATGATGCGCGCCGTGCAGGACGGTCGCACCCGCTGGCTGGTGTTGGTCGGTATCTTCTGCGGATTCGGTTTCCTGACAAAGCAATTGCAGGTCATGTTGGTAGTTCCACCGCTGGCGCTCACTTATCTGATCGCCGGACCGCCGAAACTGGGTAAGCGCGTACTCCAACTGTTCGCGGCACTGGGCGGACTGATCGTCTCCGCCGGATGGTGGTTGGCAATCGTCGAACTGTGGCCGGCCGACTCACGTCCGTGGATCGGTGGTTCGCAGAACAATTCGATTCTCGAACTGACACTCGGCTACAACGGGCTCGGACGCTTGAGCGGCAACGAGACCGGAAGCGTCGGCGGCGGCGGAATGCGCGGTGCTGGTGATGCTGCGGCCGGTGCTGCTGCGGGAGGCTTCCCCGGAATGGGCGAGGCCGCAGGCGGTATGGCAGCGGGAGGCATGGCACCAGGTGGTGGGGCCGGTGGCGGTATGTGGGGGAGTACCGGCATTACCCGACTGTTCGAATCTGCCCAGGGCGGACAGATTGCCTGGTTGATTCCTGCCGCACTGATACTTCTGGTGGCCGGAATCGTGCTGCGAGGCAGGGCTCCCCGCGCTGACACACAGCGCGCTTCATTCATCGTCTGGGGACTGTGGCTGTTGGTGACCGGATTGACCTTCAGTTTCATGGCGGGAATCTTCCACGCTTACTACACCGTTGCGCTGGCGCCGGCGATCGCCGCACTGATCGGCTCAGGATCCGTATTCGCTTGGCGTCATCGTGACGTCCTCTGGGTTCGCCTCGTTCTGGCAGTGTCGTTGGCCGCAACCGTCGCGATGGCGTGGGTACTGCTCGGACGCTCGCCTTCGTTCGTACCGTGGCTTCGCTGGGCGATTCTGGTCGTCGGCATCGTCACTGCCGTGGCAATGCTGATGCCGGCAGCGACGCGAGGTCGATTGGCTGTGGCAGTGATCCTCGCGGCGATCTTCACCGGTCTGGCGGGTCCGACTGCGTACGCGATCGACACGATCAACACTCCGCATACCGGTTCCATAGTTTCGGCCGGACCGAGCGTCGAAGGTGGAATGGGCGGGCCGGGCGGTGGTCGCGGAGGATTTGGCGGATTCGGCGGCACGGCTGACGGCGGGAACCGTCGGACTGACGGGGCTGGCACCGGAACGCCGGGAACGCCCCCTGCAGGAATGGGTCAGATGCCCGGTGGTGCAACAGCTCCGGGTACCACCACATCGACCACCGACGGAACGCGGGGCGCAATGGGAGGCGGCGCCGCCGGTGGTTTGCTTCAGGGCAGTACACCGGGAGCCGCGGTCGGGTCCACACTCGAAGAGAACTCCGACCAGTTCACGTGGGTAGCCGCGGCAATCGGGTCCAACAGCGCATCGGGCTATCAGCTTGCGACGCAGTCACCGGTCATGGCTATCGGAGGGTTCAACGGGAGTGATCCGTCCCCGACACTCGCGCAGTTCCAGCAGTACGTGGCAGAGGGCAAGATTCACTTCTTCATCGCTGGCGGTGGGATGGGTGGCGGTATGAACGCCGAAGGCACCGCTACCGCCATCTCGACGTGGGTGACCGAAAACTTCACCGCCACAACGGTGGACGGGGTGACTCTCTACGACTTGACGGTTGGGGGCTGACCAACATGAACGCACGCCAGGTCCGCATCGGAGGTGCTCCCCCCGATGCGGACCTGGCGTGAAGTTGTATGTCTGAGGTTCGTCCTCAGGTTTTGAAGGTGGTGTTCGCCGGCCGCGGGTGCTGCTGCGGGTCGATCGAGGGTGGTGGGATGAACCAGGGTTTGTTGTCGACCCCGATGCGGATTTCCCACTTCCCGACGAACCCGGATTTCCGGTGCATCAGCCGATGATGTGAACGGCACAGTAGGACAAGGTTGTTCATCACGGTCGGCCCGCCGTTGGCCCAGTGCCGGATGTGGTGTGCATCGGTCCACGCGGGCACACATGTGCAGCCGGGGAAGGAGCAGCCTTTGTCTCGGGCGATCAGCGCCACTCGCTGCTCCGCGGTGACCAACCGTTTCCCGGGTTTCGCATCGAGCGGCGCCCCGTGACCGTCGAGCAGCACAGTCGAGAGGAAACAATCGCACCCGAGGAGTCTGGTCTGCGATACCGACAGTGGCCCGAGCCAGGGCATGTGCCCGACATCGAGATCCGACACAGCCATTCCGTCATCAGTTGGTGTTGCGGCGCAGTCCCGATGCTCCGCCAAATCACGAGCATTGATGTGCACGTTCACGTGCGGACGCTGGCCACCGTCGGTGCCGGTTTTGGCGCAGTCGAGGTAGCGGCGAATCAGTTCGGTGAACCCATCCGCCGTCCGCTTCGCCGCCGACCGAGAATCCGGAGTTCCATCCGGTGCCGGGGTCGGCATCGTCAGATTCGACAACGCCGACAGCAACATTTCCCCGGTGAGAGCATC